>NZ_JBWKNG010000007.1:218631-258259 GCF_059415465.1 Pseudomonas sp. GW821-FHT10C09 | reverse complement strand
GGCGTCGTGTCAGCCAATATCGCCCTTAACTGACACACCGCTTTCGCGAGCAGGCTCGCTCCCACAATGGTTTTGTGCGTTGGCCTGTGTTCGCGATAAACGGCAAAACCCGCTATCGTCGCCGCCATTCAAAACGAGGCGAGCATGGGCTATCTACTTTTTGTCACGCTGATCCAGGCGTTTTCCTTCAGTTTGATCGGCGAATACCTGGCCGGTCACGTCGACAGTTATTTCGCGGTGCTGGTGCGCGTGGTACTGGCCGGGCTGGTGTTCATCCCGCTGACGCGCTGGCGTTCGGTGGAACCGGCGTTCATGCGCGGCATGCTGTTGATCGGCGCATTGCAGTTCGGCGTGACGTATGTGTGCCTGTACCTGAGCTTCCGGGTGCTGACGGTGCCGGAAGTGTTGCTGTTCACCATCCTCACGCCGTTGCACGTGACCTTGATCGAAGACGCGCTGAACCGGCGTTTCAATCCGTGGGCATTGATCGCTGCACTGGTGGCGGTGATGGGCGCGGCGGTGATTCGCTACGACCGGATCAACCCGGATTTCTTCATGGGCTTCCTGCTGCTGCAACTGGCCAACTTCACCTACGCCGCCGGGCAAGTGCTTTATAAGCATCTGGTGGCGCGATACCCGAGCGATCTGCCGCATTACCGGCGTTTTGGCTACTTCTACCTCGGTGCATTGGCCGTGGCATTGCCGGCATTTCTGCTGTTTGGCAAGCAGAACTTCCTGCCCGAAGCGCCGCTGCAATGGGGCGTGCTGGTGTTCCTCGGCCTGGTCTCGACCGCGCTGGGTCTGTATTGGTGGAACAAGGGCGCGTGCATGGTGAACGGCGGGACGCTGGCGGTGATGAACAACCTCCATGTGCCGGTGGGGTTGCTGATCAATTTGCTGATCTGGAATCAGCATGAGGAGCTGGGGCGGTTGTTTCTCGGTGGGTCGGTGATTCTGATGGCGGTGTGGATCAGTCGGTTGGGTATCCGCAAACCCGCCATCGCACACTGAACCTTGTGGGAGCGGGCTTGCTCGCGAAAGCGGTGTGCCAGTCGCCAGGAATGTTGCCTGACGCGCCGCCTTCGCGAGCAAGCCCGCTCCCACAGGGGATGTGCGCTATTTCTCCGATAACTGCTCCACCAGAAACTCAATAAACGTCCGGGTCTTTTGCGGGACCCGACGTGCCGAAGGGTACACCGCATTAATCGTGATCGCGGGTGCCTGCCATTCACACATCACCGGCATCAGGCGGCCAGCCGCCAGCGCATCCTCGACAATGAAGTTGGGCAACAGGGCGATGCCCATGCCGGCTTCGGCAGCCTGAGCGAGCAAGTCGCCGTTGTTGGCGTGCAACGGGCCGGTCACGTTGACCCGTTGAGTCTCCTTGCCGTTGCACAGTTGCAGGCTGACGCCACTTTGCAGGTACCCGTAGTTGAGGCACTGATGGGCGCGCAAGTCTTGCGGAGTCTGCGGTATACCGGCGCGTGCCAGATACGCCGGTGACGCCACCATGATGCGTGGGGCCGGCGCCAGCTGCCGGGCGATCATCGTCGAATCCGGCAGGCTGGCAATACGGATGGTCACGTCGAACCCCCCGCGCACCGGATCCACCTGCTGGTCGCTGAGCACCAGTTGCAACTCGATGTTCGGGTGCTGCTCATGAAACAGCGGGATCAGTGGCCCCAGTCGGCGTAAGCCAAATGACATCGGCGCGTTGACCCGCAACACCCCGCGCAACTCGCCAATGCCGTTACGCGCACGCTGTTCGGCCTCATCCAGCGATGCCAGCACTTCGCGTGCTGCGTCGAAGTATTCGGCGCCGGCCTCGGTCAAGTGCAGGCTGCGCGTGGTGCGCTGCAGCAATTGCACGCCGATGGCTTCCTCCAGCGCCTGAATCTGTTTACTGACTTTTGATCGCGGCACATCCATTGCCCGAGCAGCCGCGGCGAAACCGTTCTCGCCGACCGTGACGACAAAGGCGCGCATGCATTCGATGCGATCCATGATTGTCCCTATTTTAGAATCAATGATTCTCGATTTTAGGGAATTGTCCCTTTCTATGCCAGCCCCTAAAGTGACATCCAAGCCGACGACAACGCCGCTGACGGCAACGTCGACTCACCCATTACTCACTTTGAAAATCGACATCAAAAGGAACGCGCCATGTCTATTCGTGAACTGCTCAACCCAACCAACTCCGCCCTGATCCTGATCGACCACCAGCCACAAATGGCGTTCGGCGTGCAGTCGATCGACCGTCAAACGCTGAAGAACAACACCGTAGGCCTGGCCAAGGCGGCCAAGATCTTCAACGTGCCGACCATCTACACCTCGGTGGAAACTGAAAGCTTCAGCGGTTACATCTGGCCGGAATTGCTGGCGGTTCACCCGGAGCAAAAGCCGATCGAGCGCACTTCGATGAACTCGTGGGAAGACAAGGCGCTGGTTGATGCGGTGAAAGCCACCGGCCGCAAGAAGCTGATCATTGCCGCGCTGTGGACCGAGGTCTGCCTGACGTTCCCGGCACTGGAAGCGCTGGCGGAAGGCTACGAGGTGTACATCGTCACCGACGCCTCTGGCGGCACCACCAAGGAAGCACACGACATGTCGGTGCAGCGGATGATTCAGGCGGGTGCAGTACCGGTCACCTGGCAACAAGTGCTGCTTGAGTACCAACGTGACTGGGCACACAAAGACACTTACGAAGCGGTGATGGAGTTGGTGCTGGAACACAGCGGCGCGTATGGCATGGGCGTGGATTACGCTTACACCATGGTGCACAAGGCACCGCAGCGGCAGGTCAAGTAACCCGCCAACCTCAAAAACGATGCAAACCCCTGTGGGAGCGGGCTTGCTCGCGAAGGCGAAGTGTCAGTTGACATCTACTTTGACTGATACACCGCCTTCGCGAGCAAGCCCACTCCCACATTGGGTTTTGTCGTATTTACATGATGTGTTTTTCGGCGTCGGGAATGTGGCTTGCGCCCAGCATCGCCGGCAACAAGCCCGCTCGCAAATCCCCACCACTCGGCTGCTGATAAAGACTCAACCCGAACTCCGGCAGCACCGCCAGCAGGTAATCGAAAATATCCCCCTGAATCCGCTCGTAATCCGCCCACGCCGTGGTGCTGGTGAAGCAGTAGATTTCCAGCGGAATGCCCTGCGCGGTGGTCTGCATCTGCCGCACCATGCAGGTCATGCCGGGCTGAATCTCCGGGTGACTCTTCAAATACGCCAATGCATACGCGCGGAAGGTCCCGATGTTGGTCATCCGCCGACGATTGGCGGACATGGCCGCCACATTGCCCTGCGCGGCATTCCAGGCCTTGAGTTCGGCCTGCTTGCGACCGATGTAATCGGTCAGCAGATGCACCTGCGACAACTTCTGCTCTTCGTCATCGCGGATGAAACGCACGCCGCTGGCATCGATGAACAGGCTGCGCTTGATCCGTCGACCGCCGGATTGCTGCATGCCGCGCCAGTTCTTGAACGACTCGGACATCAGGCGCCAGGTCGGGATCGAAACAATTGTCTTGTCGAAGTTCTGCACCTTCACCGTGTGCAACGTGATGTCGACCACGTCACCGTCGGCGCCGACCTGCGGCATCTCGATCCAGTCGCCTACCCGCAGCATGTCGTTGCTGGTCAGTTGCACGCTGGCTACGAACGACAGCAGGGTGTCCTTGTAGACCAGAATAATCACCGCCGACATGGCGCCCAGACCCGACAGCAGCAACAGCGGCGAACGGTCGATCAGGGTGGAGACGATGACAATCGCACCCAGCACGTACAAGACCATTTTTGTCAGTTGCACGTAGCCCTTGATCGAGCGTGTGCGGGCGTGTTCGGTGCGCGCGTAGATGTCCAGCAAGGCGCTGAGCAGGGCGCTGATCGCCAGCAGCAGGAACAGAATGGTGAACGCCAGCGCCACATTGCCAAGGAAATTCAGGCTGGCCTTGCTCAGCTCCGGCACCAGGTGCAAGCCGAACTGAATCACCAGCGACGGTGTGATCTGCGCGAGGCGATGAAAGACTTTGTTGTGCCGGAAGTCGTTGATCCAGTGCAGCGCCGGTTGGCGGCCGAGCATTTTGGTCGCGTGAAGAATGAGGAAGCGCGCCACTCGTCCGAGGACCAGTGCAATGACCAGCAACAGCATCAGCGCCAGGCTTGAATGCAGGAGTGGGTGCTGATCGAGGGCACCCCAGAGGTCTTGGGCGTTGAGCCAGAGCTGTTTGATATCCATGGGCTAAAACGATTCTCCTGAAGGACGCGATCGGGCGATTAGAGCATTTAAGAGGGTTTGGATGACGTTTGAAGACAAATCAGGCAACAAAAAGCCACTGTTTATCGTCGTTTTCGTAAAGAAACTCGGCCTGAGCGCTCGAAACCGTTACCCTATGCAGCTGTTTTTTTGTATTTCTTCGAGGTAGCACCCGTGTTTTCCCAATTCGCCCTGCACGAACGCCTGCTCAAAGCCGTGGCCGAGCTTAAATTTGTCGAGCCAACGCCAGTGCAAGCAGCGGCTATTCCGCTGGCGCTCCAAGGGCGTGACCTGCGGGTGACTGCGCAAACCGGTAGCGGCAAAACCGCTGCATTCGTCTTGCCGATCCTCAACCGTCTGATCGGCCCGGCGAAAGTCCGCGTCAGCATCAAGACCCTGATCCTGCTGCCGACCCGCGAGCTGGCCCAGCAGACCATCAAGGAAGTCGAGCGCTTTGCGCAATTCACGTTCATCAAGTCCGGCCTGATCACCGGCGGTGAAGACTTCAAGGTCCAGGCCGCCATGCTGCGCAAGGTGCCGGACATCCTGATCGGTACGCCGGGCCGGATGATCGAGCAACTGAACGCCGGCAACCTCGACTTGAAAGAAGTTGAAGTACTGGTCCTCGACGAAGCCGACCGCATGCTCGACATGGGCTTTGCCGACGACGTACAGCGTCTGGTAGCCGAATGCACCAACCGCCAGCAGACCATGCTGTTCTCCGCCACCACCGGCGGTTCGGGCCTGCGCGACATGGTGGCCAAGGTGCTGAACAACCCTGAACACCTGCAGGTCAACAACGTCAGCGACCTGAACGCGACCACTCGTCAGCAGATCATCACCGCTGACCACAACGTGCATAAAGAGCAGATCCTCAACTGGCTGTTGGCTAACGAGACCTATCAGAAGGCCATCGTGTTCACCAACACCCGGGCCATGGCCGACCGCATCTACGGTCGTCTGGTGGCGCAGGAATACAAAGCGTTCGTGCTGCACGGCGACAAAGACCAGAAAGACCGCAAACTGGCCATCGACCGCCTGAAGCAGGGCGGCGTGAAAATCCTCGTCGCCACCGACGTCGCCGCACGCGGCCTGGACGTGGATGGCCTGGACCTGGTGATCAACTTCGACATGCCACGCAGCGGCGACGAATACGTTCACCGTATCGGTCGCACCGGCCGTGCCGGCAACGAAGGCCTGGCGATCTCGCTGATCTGCCACGGCGACTGGAACCTGATGTCGAGCGTCGAGCGCTACCTCAAGCAGAGCTTCGAGCGCCGCACCATCAAGGAAGTCAAAGGCACCTACGGCGGACCGAAAAAGGTCAAGGCCTCGGGCAAAGCCGTCGGCGTGAAGAAGAAAAAAGTCGACGCCAAAGGCGACAAGAAGAAAACCGGTGCCAAGGCACCGACCAAGCGCAAAATTGCCAACCGCCCGAAGACCGACGCCCTGTCGCTGGTCAGCAAGGACGGCATGGCGCCGCTCAAGCGCCGCAAGCCGGAAGCGCCAGCGGCTGAATAAGCCGTTGTCGTGACCCAAAAAAAACCGGACAGATGTCCGGTTTTTTTATGCGCGGGATTTGTCGCTTGATCAGCTCTCGGCTTTCTTGTCCGCCGTCTGCAATTCTTTCAATCGCTGATCAATCAGCTGGCACTTGTCCGGCAAATCCTTGGCGGCTGTGCCCAGGTCCATCTTCTGCAGCTCGGCATTGATCTCTTTGGCTTTGGCCGGATTCTGCTCGGTGAGCTTGGCCACTTCCTGCGCCAGTTGCTCGCGCTTGGCGGTGGCTTCCTCTGGGGTGCAGGCCCAAGCGGGGAGGGCGCAGGTGAGGGTGGTGGCGAGGGTTATTTTCAGCAGGGTTTTCATAAGTGAGCCTCAGTTCCGGTTAAGGCGGGTTAACCGGTTGAGGGTTGAAGCCCGGGAAAAGTTCAGCTCGTTGAACGAAGAGTGTTGGGTGTTACTTGTCCTTCACGGCAATGCACATGTCCATTTCCAACACGCCGCTGTTCTCATCATAGGACGCCTCCACCGGGTAACGTTCAAACCCCGGACGCTGGTCGTAGGCCAATCCGCTTTGCGTCATCCACTGTCCGCACAGTTCACCCCAAGCCCCCGGGATTTCACTGGCCGGGCCTTTGAAGTGGGCGACGGCGTAGCGGCCGCCGGGCAGATGAGTGACGGCGAACGGGTATTTCGGTTCGAAGTCGGCGGGCACTTCGACGCAGGCGTCGTAGCGGCAGTATTGCGGTGGTGTGGTGCTTGGGTCGTCGTGGCCGATGCCGTAGCGTACGCGGTTGAGGAGGTTGTTTTCGATCATCCACGGGGCGACGGTTTCGCGCCAGAAGGTGCCGATTTCCGGGCCGTAGGGGCCGGTGTAGCGCAGGTAGGCGACGCGGGCTGGGGGGAGGGTTTTCAGGGTGACGTTCATGTCTGGGGCCTTGGCGTCTGGTTCGTTCAGTGGACGTTGACTGGGCGGGCCTCTTCGCGAGCAGGCTCGCTCCCACAGGGGATTGGTGGCGTACGCAAATCCAATGTGGGAGCTGGCTTGCCTGCGATGGCCGCGACTCGGCCTAAGAGGTTAGCCCCCCATGGCAGCAGCTGGCGGCGGCCTTTTCTTCATAGCGGTCGTGATGCCGCACCCATTCCATGATTTCCTCTTCATTGCGGCCCTTTGGCGTCAGGTCGAGGTAATTGTAGGCCCCGACCAGCATGTCCAGTCCTCGCGCATAAGTGGAATAGGTGTGGAAAATATCGCCGGCTTCATTGCGATAAAACACGCTCAAGCCTGGGAGTTCTTCTTCGGCACCGTCGGTTTTTTCGTAGTTGTAGGTGGCTTTGCCGGCGGCGACCTCTTCGGCCCGGGCGGAGACGCCGAAGTCATAGTTGAAATCGCAGCCTTCTGACGACACCCAATCGAATTTCCAGCCCATGCGTCGCTTGAAGGCCTGGAATTCGGCGAACGGTGCGTGGGAAACCGCCACGACGGCGATGTCATGGTGCGCCAGATGCTGGTTGGCGCCGTCGATGTGGTCGGAGAGGAACGAGCAGCCGGGGCAGCCTTCGTCCCATCCAGCGGCGAACATGAAGTGGTAGATCACCAGTTGGCTGCGGCCGCCAAACAGATCGGCCAGTTTCAGTTCGCCGTGCGGGCCTTGGAAGTGGTAGTCCTTGTCGATTTTCACCCAGGGCAGGGCGCGGCGTTCGGCGCTGAGTTTGTCGCGTTCCTTGGTGAAGGCTTTTTCGTGGGCCAGGTGTTGTTTGCGCGCGGCGAGCCATTCTTCGCGGGACACGACGGGATGATTCTGAATGTTCATTGGCTTTCTCCTGCGGGGGGCGGGGAGGTGACTTACACAGCCTAGTCGTTTGACCTGTGCCGGATTCGACATACCGCCGGTCAGTGCTGTTCAGCGCCTCGGCTGAACGGCTGCGTGCGGTGCCGGTCACAACTTAAGAAGGCCATCACAATCACGCGGTCTGGAGGTTGAATCAGGATGACGACTTATAACTGGGATTTGATTGAACGCTTGCTGCACGAAGTGCAAAAGGGTGACAGTAGCTTCACGCCACGGCCCTATGCCGAGCAGTACGTGGCGGAGAAAACGGCGGAAGGCGAGCAGACGGAAAACCTCGATCACTTGAAAGCGGTGGCGGGTGAGTACGAAAAGCTGCTGCTGGCGCGTGGCTACATCGAACCGCGGCCCGAGGATCAGGGCGGTAGCGGCTCGAATTACATTCTGACGCCGCGCGGCTCCAGTTTGTTGAGCCTGATCGACAGCAGCATTCCGGGGAATGACCATCCGCGCCAGGTGTTGGATGAGCAGGAAGATGCGCTGGATGAAGTGACGTTTGATCACGTGGCGTCTAAAGCGCAGATTGCCTGAAGACTGCGCATAACCCTGTGGGAGCGAGCCTGCTCGCGAATGCGGTGTGTCAGGTCACGATTATGTCGACTGATACAACGCTTTCGCGAGCAGGCTCGCTCCCACAGGGAAAATGCGTGCGGTTTAGGATTGTTTGGCTGCTTTTAGGCATTTGAGATCGTTGAAGTCTTTGCGCACACCTTCGATTTTCTTCAACAACCGCTGACGCTGGACCGGCGTGCTCTCGGCCATCAAATCCACAATCAACCCACGCGCCTGAGCCTCCGTATTGGCGTAAGCCTGACGATAGGCTGGCGTCCACAAGCTCTCGCGATTAACCAGAAGCGTCTCGATTCTTTGGGGGAATTCTGGACTATGGCGCTGGGCAACGGCCGCGCTGAACTGCGTCTGCCAATGCGCGCGGTTGGCGATCCATTGGGTGTTCTGGTCACCCAAGGCCTTCGACCAACTGACCACCCGTTGCTGCTGGGTGGGGCTCAGCGGGCCGAGCCAGTCATCCAGTCGTTTCTCCATGCGTTCGGCGCGTTGCTTGATCTGCTGATCAAGGGAGGGCTTGAGGTATTCCTCCTGCCGTTTACGCTGGTCTTTGGCGAAAGCGTCGTTCATTTCCGCGACTTGTTTGTCGTCCAGCCCCTGCAGCAACTCGACGGCCGACGGGGTGATTTCCCGGGCGGTCTGGGCGATGGCGGCTTTGGCTTCCTGGGTGCGGGTTTGCAGGGCGGCGTCGGTGACCTGGTTGGTTTCGACCATGGTCTGCAAGCGGTCCAGCCAATCCAGGTAACCCGGCAGTTGTGTAGTGCAATGCCAGCTCAGGTGCTCTTTGAGGCGCTCGTTGAACCAGCCTTTTTGCTCGCCGTTCATGTCCAGGTAGTCACTGAGCGTCCATGGAATGATCACGTCGAGGTTGCGGTAGGCCAGGCCCATCCGGCTGCACGCGCCGAGGACAAGGCTCAGGATGATCAGGGCAGCGAAGCGTAGTAACCAGCGCGACATGGGCGGGTCCTTGCGAAAGCGTAGGTTCTTATGTGAACGCAGGATGAACCCGGCAGTTCAGCCGTTCAATAAAACGAATGTTCAGCCTTGAGGGTGACCAGCCCGTCGCATTGGCTGTTGTGCCCGGAATAGGCCGAGCAGTCGCTGCCACTGAGGTTTGAATCACTGTAGATCAGGTCCAGGTCGATGCCCATGAAGGGCCGGGAAAGTTGCACCGACCAGTCGGTAAAGCTGCCGACATACCCACCGTCGACCGACACCGGGGTGTAGAGCTGGTGCGTGGTGTACTTCATGCTGATCCCGATGCCGAACGGTTGATTGCCACCAAGGTCGGCGAACACTGTTTTGTTCAGTTTGTCCGGGTCGTTGCTGAAGGCTGCACCAAAGCGGCTGCCGAGCAGGGTCAGGCCACCGAAGAGTTCCTGGCTGTCGAGGGTGTCCACTTTTGGATAGCTGTAGTGGATCATGCCGACTTCGTAGCCGAGGGTTTGATCGAAGGGTTGTTTGAATCCCGCGTAGGAATCGACTTCAAGGTTCTTGCCCGGGCTCAACCCCATGCTCGGTGCCCATTGGCCGACGTAGAAGCCACTGTCGTGGGTCAGGTCGAGGCCACCATGGAATGAACCGGTGCTGGAGGGTTTGACCAGCCCCTGGGCCATGCTGCGGCTGGGCGTGGTGCCAAGCTTGAGATCGAAGTCGCCCAGCTCACGCTGGAAGATTTGCGCGCTGGCGAGCGGACATACCAGCAGCATGCAGAGCAACAGAAGGGAGGGTTTGAGCATGCGTCACTCCATTGACAGCGAGGAGCAGGGATCGAAAGCCTACTGAAACGCTTGTTCTAGACGTGTGCAAGGATACCGGCGAATGCGCGGCATTGAGGGCCGTTCGTCGATTTTTGAAATTTTGATGGGGTTGGCGGGGTGTCGCGGGAGGGTTCCAGTCCAAGCGCTTCGAAGCTCAAAGCGCTTTGGGACCAGTTAAAGCAGGGTATTACTTCTTGCCGAGCGTGATCTGCTTGGACGGGCCGAACGTCTGGCCGCTGACGCCTTTGGCAATTTGCTGGATTTCACCACCGGACTTGAGGAACGCAGCAATCTGGTTGTTGATCGATTCGCTGGTTTCAACGGCTGGAGCTGGCTTTGCTTTGCTGTTGGATGCTTTTACACGCATGGCGGCCATTAACCTGTAGAAAATTAACTTGGCCAGGCATCGTACAGGAAATACTTGACAATTGCTTGGCTAATATCCCCTCAAAATACACAGCGCAGGGCCGGTATTTATCTCGGGGCATTATCTGAAATAGGTCGCTAACACGCTGTTTTAACTAAGAACGTTGATGAAAAAGACCCGGGTTCGGGCGGGTTGGCAGGCGACAAAACCGCCTCATCGGGCTGACGAGTGGCGAAGCCTTGCGGGTCAACCCCTCAGGGAAATCAGGGATTGCGCAGTATTTTCGCCCGCCACCGGGCCGGCCGCCGAACGTTACCCGCAAAACCGGGTAGAATGCCGCCCACGTAATGAGGGTATTTGAAATGGCTTTAGTCGGGCGTTACAACAGTTTGCAAGTGGTTAAACACACTAACTTCGGTTTATATCTGGACGGTGGGGCGGACGGCGAAATCCTCTTGCCTAATCGTTATATCCCCAAAGATATTCCAAGCGAAGATGAAGACTGGCTCAACGTTTTTGTTTATCTGGACAGCGATGACAAACTCATCGCAACTACCGAAAAGCCGAAAGTTCAGGTCGGTGAATTCGCCAGTTTGAAAGTCGTTGAAGTCAACAGCATCGGCGTGTTCCTGGATTGGGGTCTGCCGAAGGACCTGCTGCTGCCGTACTCCGAAGAAAAACGCCAGATGACCGCCGGTGAGTATGTGGTGGTGCATGTCTACCTCGACAAGCACACCCGTCGCATCACTGCGACCGCACGTCTGGACCGCTACCTGGACAAGTCCCCGGCCAGCTACACACCGGGCCAGGAAGTTGATTTGCTGGTGGCCGAAGCGACCGACATGGGCTTCAAGGCAATCATCAACAACAAGCACTGGGGCCTGATCCACAAGAATGAAATCTTCAAGTTCATGCGCGCCGGCAAAGAAGAGAAGGGCTTTATCAAGGAAGTCCGTGCCGACGGCAAGATCAGCCTGAGCCTGCAACCGGTGGGCGAAGAAGCCGCCACCAGCCTCAACTCGAAGATTCTCGCCAAGTTGCGTGAAAACAACGGCAGCCTGCCGGTCAGCGACAAGAGCGACCCGACGGTGATCACCAGCATGTTTGGCGTCAGCAAGGGCAACTTCAAGAAAGCCATCGGTGCGTTGTACAAGAATGGCCAGATCGTCATTCATGCGGATCGCATTGAACTAAGCTGACCCTGCACCAACCGTAATGAAAAGCCCCGGCCCCGTGCCGGGCTTTGTTTTTTGACTACCGGGTTTCTGCCATGGATTGTGTTGTCGAGGTGTCACGGTGAGCGCCAGCCGGCGTAGCGCCGACGGGTTTGCCCTGCAGGTGATGATCGGGTTGTGCCTGATCTGGGGCGTGCAGCAGGTGATGATCAAGTGGGCGGCGCCGGACATCGCGCCAGTCATGCAGGCGGCGGGGCGGTCGGGCATGTCCGCATTGCTCGTCGGCTTGCTGATCTGCTGGAAGGGCGGCTGGGATCAGGTCGGTGCGACCTGGCGCGGCGGTTTGCTGGCCGGTGCGCTGTTCGGTCTGGAATTCTTTTTCATCTCTGAAGGCCTGCAACTGACGACGGCCGCGCACATGTCGGTGTTCCTCTATACCGCACCGATTTTCACCGCGTTAGGCGTGCATTGGTTGCTGCCGAGTGAGCGTTTGAGGCCGGTTCAGTGGCTGGGAATTCTCCTCGCCTTTATCGGGATCGCCATCGCGTTTGCCGGTGGCGTGTCCTGGGATAACCTCGATCACCGCATGTTGCTGGGCGATGCGCTGGGCGTGCTGGCCGGTGCAGCGTGGGGGGCAACCACGGTGGTGGTGCGCGCTTCTCGGCTGTCGGAGGCACCGGTGACGCTGACCTTGTTCTATCAATTGATCGTCGGTTTCGTCGGCCTGATGCTGATCGCGATTCTCAGCGGCCAGGTTACTCACGTCAGCCTGACCACCGTCGCGGTGGCCAGCGTGCTGTTCCAGGGATTGGTGGTGTCGTTCTTCAGTTACCTGACATGGTTCTGGCTATTGCGGCGTTATCTGGCGGCAAACCTGGCGGTGTTCTCATTCATGACGCCGCTGTTCGGCGTCACGTTCGGCGTGGTGCTGTTGGGCGAAGAACTGAGCCTCAATTTCGTCATCGGCGCCGTGCTGGTCTTGCTCGGCATCACCTTTGTCAGCGCTGAGCAGTGGGTGCGCCGTCGTTTACGCAAAGCCCTCGGGCAGTACTGACCGGGCGCAGCAGCAGGCCGCCGGCGATCAGTAATCCGCCGCCGGCAACGACGAGAGCGGGCTGCAAACCGCCACTGAAATGGCTGCTCAGGGCGGCCAGCAACGGCCCGGCGAGCTGGCCCACGGCGAAGCACGCAGTCAGCAGGCCAGCGTTGCGCTGGGTGGCGTGGGGCGCCAGTTCGCGGGAGCGTTGCATCACCAGTTGCATGCAGGCCAGAAACGGCGTGCCACACAGCAGCACGCCCAACGCCAGACCCGTTCCGCTGCCCAACAGGCAGGCGAAGACCCCGACGGCTTGCAGCCACAACGTGATCATCAGCCAATGGCGTGTGCCATTTGGCGAGGGGCGACGCAGGCTCACAAGCAGCACTCCGACAGCCGACGCCAGACCGAAGCACGGCCAGAACAGGTCGGCCTGCCATTGCCCATGAAACTGCGCGTTGGCCATTTGTGAGAGGAACGTGGCGGGGATGATGTAACCCAGACCATACAAGCCATAGATCACCCCCAGTCGAGCGATGCCCTGATTGTTCGATGTGGAGGCGACGGGGGCGGCCGCCACCGTTGCCGCGGGTTGTGGCAAGAACGGCAGAATTCCCAGCAACATCACCAGCGCTACGCCGGCATACACCAGCCACAGCGTCGCGGAAGTCTGCCCCAGCAGGTTCGAACCCAACGCCAATAACCCCGTGAGAAAAATCCCCAGTCCCGGCCCGGCAAAGACCAGGGCGCCCAACCGTGGACGACCGGCCGCTGCCGCCAATGGCTGGCTCAGCGCGGTGATCATCACCAGCACCCAGGCACTGGCCACGCCGGTGCCAAAGCGCAGCAGCAGATGGGACCAGAACCCGTTGGCCCAGAACGACGCCAGGGTCAGCAGCACACAGAGCCACAACCCGCCCAGCAAGCGCTGACGGACTTGCGCCGGCTTGCGCGAGAACATCGCATCCAGCGCGCCGACGAAGTAGCCCAGGTAATTGGCCGCGGCAATCAGGCCCGCCGCGGTCAGGTCGATCTGACCTTCACTGAGCAGGTGCGGCATTTGCGGGGTGAGGGCGAAGCGCCCGATGCCCATGGCCATCATCAGGGCGATAAAACTGGCGGTTAAGCGAATCAGCGGAGACATAGTCTGAGTTCCGGCAAAGGATCAATGACCGTCAGGCTAGGACTGATTGACTTTCTTTTAAAATGAATAATAGTGAGTAACTTGTTCTGATTTGGAGAAGATCGTGGAGTTCAGTCAATTGCGGATCTTCCAGGCCGTGGCACAAGAGGGGTCGATCACCCGCGCCGCCGAGCGATTGCATCGGGTGCCGTCCAACCTGTCGACGCGTCTTAAACAACTTGAGGAGCAACTCGGCGTAGAACTGTTCGTCCGCGAGCGTCAGCGGTTGCAATTGTCGCCTGCAGGAAAAGTCCTGCTGGACTACACCGCCAAGCTGTTCGCCCTACATGACGAAGCCAGTGCGGCCGTGCAGGGCGGGCAACCGGCCGGGGACTTCGTTTTGGGCACCATGTACAGCACGGCGGCGATTCATCTGCCGCAATTGTTGGCGGGTTATCACCGCACCTACCCGGCGGTAAACCTGCAAGTGCAATCCGGGCCGAGCGGTGAATTGCTTGAAGGCCTGCTCACCGGCCGGCTGGATGCAGCGCTGGTGGACGGACCGCTGGAGCTGGCGGGGCTGGACGGCGTGCCCTTGTGCGACGAACGGCTGGTGCTGATCACGGAAGCCGATCACCCGCCGGTGCGCAGCGCGCTGGATGTGGAAGGGCGCTCGGTGTTCACGTTCCGCCAGGGCTGTTCCTACCGCATGCGCCTGGAGGCCTGGTTCGCCCACGACCATGCTGCGATGGGCCGGGCGATGGAGATCGAATCCTATCCGGGAATGCTTGCGTGCGTGATTGCCGGCTCGGGCGTGGCGTTAATGTCGGAGTCGATGCTCGCCAGCCTGCCGGGCCGTGAGAGTGTCGCGGCGCACCCGCTGGCTGATCCGTTCGCCCGCGCGACGACGTGGCTGATGTGGCGCAAGGGCATGGTCGGGGCCAATTTGAATGCGTGGATTGAGCAGCAGCAGACGGTCTATCCGTGGGCACACGTTGAGGCCCAGGCGATTGCTTGAACGAACGGTCAGGTATTTTGTTCAATTCAGTAACAGATCATTGCGACTTTTGATGAGCATTGCGTAGGACTTCGGACTATTATCAGTGCGAAGCGGCCTCAGAATTCCGGTCGCTCGGCACTACCCTGAAGGGGGCACCATGAAAGAGAAAATCCAAAACTGGCTGCACGACTTGGGTGTTGCACTCGGTTTGATCGAACCGCCTCTGCAACCTGTGCCAATTCGTACGGACGACGAACAGCGCCGACGCCAGCAGCGCCGCCGGTAAGACCGCGGAGTAAACCGGCGAAGAGGCTTGCCTGTGGCGAGGGAGCTTGCTCCCGCTGGGCTGCGCAGCAGCCCTTGTTTGTCACCGATGCATGTCAGGTTAAACACTGGTACAGGCTTTGCGGCTGCTGCGCACCCGAGCGGGAGCCAGCTCCCTCGCCACAAGTCTTTTGTCACCTGAACGAGTGTGTTTGGCAGCTCTTCTCAATGCCGCCCGATCTCCTGCAAAAACCGACTCAAATCATTCGCCGTCCTGGCGGTCTTGAGCATCCGGTCTTCTTCCGCCGTAAACGCCGTCAACCCCAACTCATCTTCCAGATGGAAGATCAGGTCTTCGATATCCGCTTTATCCAACCCCAACTCCACCAGACTGGCGTCGTCGCCGAAGTCATCCCGGCCCTCCAGCAAGCGGCTGATGAACTGATGCACGGTGAGGCGAACGGCAGCTCTTTTCATGGTTGCTCTTGGAGGGCGTTATTGTTGTTGTCCCTGCGCTTGAGTACAGCAGGCTTCAGCCGTGTGAGCGCTGCCACTCGTCAATCATCGTGCGCAAATGCTCCCCAGAAAAACTGCCGAAATGCCCGCCATGCACCGTGCGGATCGGCAAGGCCCGCAAGCGTTGCAAGCTGCGGGCGTAGTCATCGAGATTGGAATGGTAAGCGTCTTCGATCAGCGGTCCGTCATAGATGATGTCGCCGCTGAACAGCGTCTCAGTCGCCGCTTCATATAGGCTGATGCCGCCCGGTGAATGCCCCGGTGTGTGCAGCACTTGCAGCACGCGGTCACCCAGATCCAGCACATCACCTTCTTCAATCAAGCCCGTGGCCGGCGCGGCCTTGACCCGGTATTCGGCGTAGCACAACGGGCAATCGGGGTGAGCCTCGAACATGTCGTCGCCGACGAAGGCTTTGCTCAAGTCGTTGTCGCCATCCGGTGCGGCGAGGATGTCGGCCTCGGCCGGGTGCACCAGCCGTTCAGGAAATTCGTGATGCCCGGCAATGTGGTCGAAATGGCAATGACTCGCCACCGCCACCAGCGGCCGTTCAGTGATCCACGGCAACTGCTCGCGCAGGCTGACCAGACCTGAGCCGCTGTCCAACAGCAGGTCCTTGTCGCGGCCCTGAACGTGCCAGAGGTTGCAGCGGTAGAAAGGCCGAATGTAAGGCTCGTGAATCAGCCGAATGCCGTCGCTGAGGTGTTTGACTTCGAACCACTGATCGCGAGAAACAATCTTCATCAAAGGTTTTCTCCAGACGAAAAAAAACGGGTGTGGCAACCGACGCCACACCCGTCGAAGAAAGCATCAAGTCGTTATGTTCAGCTTAGGCGGCACTGGCCAGAACTGCCGGGCGGCGGGACATCAAGCTCACCACCACGAACGCCACCAGACCTACGCCGAGGCTGTAGTAGATCGGGGAGTTGGAATCCAGACCGTCCTTGAACATGAACACCAGCGCAGTGGCGAAGCCCATGCCCATGCTGGCGATAGCGCCGGCGGTGGTTGCACGTTTCCAGAAAATCGCACCGATCAGCGGGATCAGCATGCCGCCTACCAGCAGGTTGTACGCCAGGGTCAGGGCGCTGATCACGTCGTTCACGACCAGAGCGATGCCGAGTACGACAAGGCCAGTCAGCAGGGTGAACAGGCGATTGATGCCCAGCGTCGACTGTTTGCCGCCGCGCAGTTTCGGCAGCAGGTCTTCGGTCAAGGTGGTGGCGGCGGCGAGCAGGCCGGCGCTGGCGGTGGACATCATGGCTGCCAGGGCAGCCGCGATCACCAGGCCACGGATACCGTCCGGCAGGGACAGTTTGACGATGGCGGCGAAGGCGTTGTTGACGTTGTCCAGGTCTGGGATCAGCACATGAGCGGCCATGCCGATCAGGGCGCAGGCCAGGCCGTAAAGGATGCAGTAGAAGCCTGCGAATGTACCTGCGACCTGAGCCACCTTGGCGCTCTTGACGGTGAACACACGCTGCCAGATGTCCTGGCCGATCAGGATCCCGAAGAAGTAGATCATGAAGTAGGTGATGATGGTGTCCCAGCCAATCGTGGTGAAGCTGAAGGCGGTGGCCGGCAGTTTCAACACCAACTCATCCCAACCGCCAACGCGGTACAGGCAGATTGGCAACAGGATGAACATCAGGCCGACGGTCTTGATCACGAACTGGACGATGTCGGTCAGGGTCAGGGACCACATGCCGCCGATCGCGGAGTAGATCACCACGACGCCACCGCCGACCAATACCGAGACCCAGAACGGCAGGTCGAACAGCACTTGCAGCACGGTGCCGATGGCGAGGATCGAAACCACGCCGATCATCAGCGCATACGCCAGCATGATCACCGCGCTCGCGGAGCGGGCCATCGGGTTGTAGCGTTTTTCCAGGACCTGGGTAACGGTGTAGATCTTCAGCTTCAGCAGCGGTTTGGCGAGGAACAGGTTCAGCGCCACGATCCCGCAACCGAGGGCCGCGCAGAGCCAGAAACCGGAGATGCCATGGACGTAGCCCAGGCGTACGGTGCCGACGGTGGACGCGCCGCCCAGAACAGTGGCGGCCATGGTGCCCATGTACAGGCTCGGGCCGAGGTTACGACCGGCGACCAAAAAGTCTTCGTTGGTCTTGGCCTTGCGCATGCCGTAGTAGCCGAGTATCAGCATCGCGGCGGCGTAGATGAGTACGACGAATAAATCCAAAGCCATGATGGCGTGTCTCCGATTGTCTTTTTTATGGTGAAACAAAAGTTCTGTGGGGCTGCTTTCTGTGGGAGCGAGCCTGCTCGCGAAGGCGTTCTGTCAGTCACATCCAGGTTGGATGTGCCGCAGTCTTCGCGAGCAGGCTCGCTCCCACAGTTGGATCAGTGTCAGGCAGGCTGACGGAGTTCAGGCTTTGCCATGGTGTGCGTGCCCTTGCTGCGTGAATCATTCGGGCCGAACACCGCCGCTGTTTCCGGGAACAGGCTCAGCAGCGCCAGGTACACCAGCGAGGCCAGGCCCAGAGTGACCGGCAGGCTGACGTCGATACCGCCGGCCATTTCGCCCAGTGGTCCGACAAACTGCCCCGGCAGGTTCACGAAGCACAAGCCAATGGCCGCGCTCGGGATCCAGGCACCCAGGCCACGCCAGTTCCAGCCGTGGGTGAACCAATAGCGGCCACCTTTCTCGCCGCGGGTGAACACTTGCAGGTCATCCGGGCAATAGAAGCCGCGACGCACCACCAGGCCGATGATCATGATCACCATCCACGGTGTGGTGCAGGTGATGATCAGCACGGCGAAGGTCGACACGCTCTGCACCAGGTTCGCCGCAAAGCGCCCGATGAAGATGAAGGCAATCGACATCACACCGATCAGCAACGTGGCCTTGACCCGCGACAGCACGCGAGGGAACACGCTGGACATGTCCAGCCCGGTGCCATACAGCGAGGTGGTGCCGGTGGACATGCCGCCGATCACGGCAATCAGGCACACCGGCAGGAAGAACCAACTCGGCGACACAGCCAGCAAACCGCCGACGTAGTTGTTGGCGGCGATGTAGTCTGGTGCCTTGATCGCGACGATGGTCGCGGTGGCCAGGCCGAACAGGAACGGGATGAACGTGGCGATCTGCGAGATCACCACCGCCGCCATGATCCGGCCTTTTGGCGTGTCACGCGGGATGTAGCGCGACCAGTCACCAAGGAACGCACCGAAGGAAATCGGGTTGCTCATCGCCACCAGTGCAGCACCGATGAACGCGGCCCAGAAACCTGGCTGACCCATGCTGACGGTGCCGGCGTAGTTCACATCGAAAGGACCGGCGAAGGCGAAGGCACCCAGCAGGAACAGCAAGCTGGCGCTCCACACCGCGATCTTGTTGACCCACAGCAGGAACCGGAAGCCGTAGATGCAAACGGTCAGTACCAGAATCGCGAACAGACCATAGGCCAGGCCCAGAGTCAGGTCAGTTTCCGGCAAGCCGATCAGGCGCTTGGCGCCACCGATCAGCGCATCACCCGAACTCCAGACCGAGAGCGAGAAGAACGCGATGGCGGTCAGCAGCGAAAGGAACGAACCGACGATCCGCCCGTGCACGCCGAAGTGCGCACCGGAAGACACGGCGTTGTTGGTGCCATTGATCGGGCCGAACAGGCCCATGGGTGCAAGGATCAGCGAGCCCAGCAGCACGCCCAGCACAATCGCCAGCACGCCGGCCTGAAACGACAGGCCGAACAGCACCGGGAAGCTGCCGAGCACGGCGGTGGCAAAGGTGTTGGAACCACCGAAGATCATCCGGAACAAATCCGTCGGGCCTGCGGTGCGTTCGCTGTCCGGGATCTGTTCGACCCCGTAGGTTTCAATGTGCGTAAGGCTTTGGTCTTTGTTGTTGTTATTCATGATCAGCTCCGATCATAAAGGCGCGCTCATCGTGCGTGAGCGTCACCTGTTTGGCTAAGGGGTTGGCAGCCCTTCCGGCAAGGCGGACAAGTGTTCGTGGCAGGCCAGCCATAGGCCTTGTTGTTCTTGGCCAGACGCTTGTTTCTTGAAAACAATCGTCTCGCGCTCCTGGCTGAAGTGTTGCTCCCCTTGCATGCGCAGCTCGGTGGCCACGTCATGGATGAAAATCGCCACGTCACCCTGCAGGCTGACGAAGGCGTTGCTCGAGGTGCACGAAAGCACCTCGAAGCCATCCTCCGAGCGCCAGGTGTCCCACAACGCCTGATAGGCATCGCGCGACAGCAGAGGCTGCTCGAGGGTGTAGAAGACGAAGCTGGCATCGGTGCTGAACGCACCGAAGTAGGCTTCGCGATCGTTACGGGCGAAAGCGGACACCAGAGCGGCGGCGGCTTTCAAAACCTGATCACGTTCGTTCATGACCGATCCTCAGCGGTGGACCACGCCAGGCAGTACGCAGAGCATTTCGTACAGCAGGTTGGCGGCCAGCAGCGAGGTGTTGCCGGTGGTGTCATAAGCGGGCGAGACTTCTACCAGATCGCAACCGACCAGGTCGAGGCCTTGGCAGCCGCGAACGATCTCAATGGCCTGAATGGTCGTCAGACCACCGATTTCCGGGGTGCCGGTGCCAGGTGCCCAGGCCGGGTCGATGCCGTCGATGTCGAAACTCAGGTACACCGGACCGCCGCCGACTTTCTCGCGAACCTCGGCCATCAGTGGCGCCAGGGATTTGTGCCAGCACTCTTCGGCCTGAACCACACGGAAGCCCTGATTACGGCTCCAGTTGAAGTCGTCAGCGGTGTAGCCCTGGGCGCGCAGGCCAATTTGCACCACGCGGTCGCAATCCAGAAGGCCTTCTTCGACGGCGCGACGGAAGGTGGTGCCGTGGGCGATTTTCTCGCCGAACATGTGATCGTTCACGTCAGCGTGAGCGTCGATGTGCACCAGGCCGATCTTGCCGTGCTTTTTATGGATGGCACGCAGGATCGGCAGGGTGATGGTGTGGTCGCCACCCAGGGTCAGGGGGATCACATCGTGTTCGAGGATCTTGTGGTAGGACTCTTCGATGATCCGTACCGCGTCCAGCAGGTTGAACGTGTTGATCGCGATGTCGCCGATGTCGGCCACCGACAGCGAATCGAACGGCGCAGCGCCGGTCGCCATGTTGTACGGGCGGATCATGACCGATTCAGCGCGGATTTCACGAGGCCCGAAGCGGGTGCCGGGGCGCAGCGAGGTACCGATGTCCAGTGGCACGCCAACGAAGGCAGCGTCCAGACCGGCAGCGGTATCAAGGTGAGGGAGTCGCATCATGGTGGCGATGCCGCCGAAGCGCGGCATTTCATTGCCGCCCAGTGGTTGGTGAAGAATCTTGTCCACGGGTAGGGCCTCATCGTCGTTGTTTTATTTATGTCGGTTGCACAGGTCAGGACAGACACAGGCACCGTTGGGGGCCGATTCTGCGAAATGTAGTGGCCGGGAAGAATCGCTACGGGCAAATACTTAGTTCAGATTTTTCTAAACTAATGGTTATGGTGGCGATAGACTTACAGCCTTGCACGAACCCTGTGGCGAGGGAGCTTGCTCCCGCTGGGCTGCGAAGCGGCCCCAAAACCATTCACCCCTTTGTGTCAGACAGACTGCGCTGCCTGGATTACGACTGCTGCGCAGCCGAACGGGAGCAAGCTCCCTCGCCACAAAAGCAACCTGCATGACCTTGTGATCGGAGTGTCTGATGGCCAACGCTTTACCCGACCTGAAACTATTGCGCATCTTCGTCAGCGTGGTTCGCCATCAGGGGTTCGCCAACGCCCAGCAAGAGCTCAACCTCTCGACGTCGGCCATCAGCACCTACATGAGCCAGCTCGAAGCGGCCCTCGGTCTGGTGCTGTGTCATCGCGGTCGCGGTGGGTTCAGCCTGACCAGCAAGGGCGAACTGTTCCATCAGGAAACCCTGCGTCTGTTGGGCGAGCTCGAAGGCTTCGAGCAATACGCCGCAGCCCTCAAGGGCGAACTGCGCGGCACCCTGAACCTCGGCGTGATCGACTCGACTGTCAGTGACAAGGCCTTGCCCTTCGCCGAAGCCATCGGCGCCTACAGCCAGGAACACCCGGCGGTGCATTTGCACTTGTCGGTGATGAGCCCCTACGAACTGCAACTCGGCGTGCAGGACAATCGCCTCGACCTGGCCATCGGCGCGTTCTCCACGCGCATGAGCGGCCTGGTCTACATGCCGCTCTACCGCGAACAGCACTGGCTGTATTGCAGCAGCCGTCATCCGCTGTTCACCGAGCGGCGCATCCCTGAGCAAGTCATCACTCAGCAACGCATGGTCGGCCGCGGTTACTGGAGCCAGGCCGAACTGGCGCGTCACGGTTTCAAGCACAGCGCGGCCACGGTGGAGAGTATGGAGGCGCAGCTGATTCTGGTGCTGTCCGGTGCCTACATCGGTTATCTGCCGGAGCACTATGCCCAGGCCTGGGCGGACAAGGGCGATTTGCGCGTGTTGTTGCCGGCGACGTTTGGTTATCAGGCACCGTTTTCGATGATCGTGCGTCGTGGCCGCAGCCGCGAACCGCTGATCCAGACCTTTCGCGATTTGCTCAAAGCACAACTGAATCAGGCTTGATCGATGTCCAGAATCCAGTGTCCCCGTTGCCTGCGCCCGCAAACCCATTGTTTGTGCCCGCTGATCCCGAGCCTCGACAGCCGCACCCGGGTGCTGTTGTTGCAGCATCCGAGTGAAGTGAACCACGCGCTGAACACCGCACGATTGGCGGCGTTGGGCTTGAACAATGCCGAGTTGATTGTCGGTGAGGTGTTCGAGCATTTACCGGTATTGTTGAATCAACCGGGGTATCAGGCGCGGTTGTTGTTTCCGGGCGAGGACGCGCAACCGATGCTGACTTATGCGGCGACTGACGAGCCGCTATTGCTGGTGGTCCCGGACGGCACATGGCGCAAGGCACGCAAGATGCTGCACCTCAATCCACTGCTGGCGGCGTTGCCGAGGGTGACGCTGGCGGATGGCGGGGTGTCGCGCTATCGACTGCGCAAGGCCCCGGGGCCGGGGGCTTTATCGACGGTGGAGGCGATTGTGCAGGCGTTGCAGATGCTGGAAGCGCCGAGCTCGTTTGAGCCGTTGTTGAAACCGTTCGAGGCGTTGATCGAGGGGCAGATTGCGGCGATGGGGGAGGAGACCTTCCAGCGTAACCATGGGCCGAAATAGTTGTTGTGATTGAGGGCCCCTTCGCGAGCAGGCTCCCACACTGGATCTGTGTCGTTCACAAATCCCCTGTGGGAGCGAGCCTGCTCGCGAAAGCGCTGAAACAGTCACCGCAAACCCAGGCCAGAGACTACCGCTCCCGCATCGCTTCAGTCCGCGCTTTCAACACCGGTTTCAGCAGGTAATCCAGCACACTCTTCTCCCCGGTAATGATGTCCACCGTCGCCACCATCCCCGGAATGATCAGCAGCGGTTTCACATCCCCGCCCAAGTGGTTTTTATCCGTGCGCACCTGAATCAGATAGAAACTGTTGCCCTTGTCATCGGTGATGGTGTCGGCGCCGATCAGTTCGAGCTTGGCGCTCAACCCGCCATAAATCGTGTAGTCATACGCGCTGAACTTTACCATCGCCTTCTGCCCCGGATGCAGGAACGCCACGTCCTGTGGTCGCACCTTGGCTTCGATCAGCAGGTTGTCTTCCAACGGCACGATTTCAACCATGTCGCTGCCGGGCTGGACCACGCCGCCGATGGTGTTGACCTTCAACACTTTGATAATCCCGTGCACCGGCGACACCACTGTGGTGCGCGTCACGCGGTCATCGATGGCGATGCTGGATGCCGTGATTTTCGACAGGTCGGTGCGTTTTTCATTCAGCTCTTTTGCTGCGTCGGAACGGAATGATTGTTCCGACTCGTCAATCTTGCTTTTGATCTCGTTGATTGCCGACTCCGCCCGGGGAATTGCCAGTGTCGTTGCGTTCAGCGAACCGCGAATCTCCACCGCGCTACGTTTGAGCCGGAGGATTTCCACCGGTGAAACGGCGCCGGTGCCCACCAGCGGCGTGGACATGTTCATCTCTTGCTGCAGCAATGCCAGGCTAGAGCTGAATTGCCCCTGTTTGGAACGGAATTCCGCCAGTTCCTGGGTTTTTTGCCGAAGTTGTTCGCTTAATGTGCGCTGCTCACTGGCGAGTCGGCGCTGGCGCTGTTCGTACAGCGAACGCTCGTCTTCGGCCACTTGCGGGGCCTTGGCGATCACTTCTTCTGACAGCTTGAAGGGCCGTCCTTCCGCTTCCGCCGACAGGCGTTCCACCTGCGCGGTCAATGCGTAACGATCCGCTTCGCTCTCACCCTTGTTCGACAGAAACCGCGTGTCATCCAGGCGCAGCAGGGTATCGCCCTTGTTCACCATTTGCCCTTCGCGCACGAAGATCTCGGTGACGATGCCGCCTTCCAGGTTCTGGATCACCTGGACCTTGCTCGACGGAATCGCCTTGCCTTCGCCCATGGTGACTTCTTGCAATACCGCAAACTTGGCCCACACCACCGCGCTGATAATCAGCCCGGCAGCCAGCCAGACCGTAATGCGCGACCAGCGCGGGGAATCCTGCAACGAGGCACCGGCTGTTTCCGGCATGAACTCACTTTCGGCGGTTTTGCCGAAGCTGCCGAAGTAGCCGCGGTCCTTGGAGGTGTCGGACGATGAACGGGCCATGGGTCGCTCCTAGACAGCCGCAGAGCCGACGCGGCCCTTGCGCAGTGCATCGATGACCGCTTCTTTGGGACCGTCGGCGACGATCCGTCCGTTATCCAGCACCACCAGTCGATCCACCAGGCTGAGCATCGAGGTGCGGTGGGTGACCAGGAGCAGGGTTTTGCCCTGGACCCAGGTGTGGAGTTTTTGCCGCAGAACGTCTTCGCTGCTGTTGTCCATTGCGCTGGTCGGTTCGTCGAGCAGCATGATCGGCGGATCGAGCAACAAGGCCCGCGCCAGCAACACGGCCTGGCGTTGCCCCCCGGACAGCAACTGCCCGCGTTCGCCGACCGGGCGATCAAACCCTTGCGGATGCTGACGGGCGAGCTCGGTGACGCCGGTCAACTCGGCCACTTCGAGCATCCTCGAATCGCTGATATAGCGGGCGCCGAGGGTCAGGTTGTCGCGCAGGCTGCCGGCCAGCAGTGGCAGATCATGGGCGACGTAACCGATCTGTTGGCGCAGGTCGGCGACGTCCAGTTGCCGCAGGTCCAGGCCGTCGAGCAGCAACTGGCCTTCCTCCGGCGTGTAGAACCCCATCACCAGTCGCGCCAGGGTACTTTTGCCCGAACCACTGCGACCGATGATGCCGATGCGTTCGCCCGGCTTCATGCTGAAGCTGACGTTGGACAGCGCTGGCGCGTTCTGGCCGTTGTAGTGGAACGTCACGCCGCTGACTTCGAGGGCGCCTTGCAGTTGAGTGCGCTCCAATGGCCGCTGTTTGGCGTCACGTTCCTGCGGCAGGCCCATCAGCGCATCGGTGCTTTTCATGGTCAGCTGCGCTTGCTGGTAGCGGGTGATCAAACCGGCAATCTGCCCCAGCGGCGCGAGCACGCGGCTGCCGAGCATGTAGGTCGCCACCAGCGCCCCGACGCTGAGGTTGCCGGCGATGATGCTGTAGACCCCGGCGACAATCGTTGCCATGCCGGAGAACTGCTGGATGAACAGCGTGCCATTGGTGGCCAGCGCCGAAAGGTTGCGCGCATGGCTGTCGAGGCGGGTGAGGGCGCCGTGGGTGCTTTCCCATTTGTGCTGGCGCTCGCTTTCGGCGCTACAGGCCTTGAGGGTTTCCAGGCCGCCGAGGGTTTCAATCAGCAAGGCCTGGCGTTCGGCGCCCAGGCTCAGGCTTTTTTGCACGGTGTCGCGCAGGCGCACCTGGATCACCATCGCGAAGATGATCGTGATCGGAAACGCCAGCAACGGAATGACCACCAGCCAGCCGCCGAGCAAGCCGATCACTACCAGCATCAACACGGCGAAGGGCAGGTCGATCAGGCTGGTCAGGGTGACCGCGGTGAGAAACTCGCGCAGCCCCTGGAAATCATGAATGCTCTGGGCAAAGCCGCCGATGGTCGCCGGGCGGGCTTTCATCGACATGCCGGTGATGCGCTCGAACAAGGTCGCCGACAGGATCACGTCGGTTTTCTTGCCGGCGGTGTCCAGCAAATGTGCGCGCACGACGCGCAGCACCAGCTCGAAACCGGTGCCGATCAGCAAGCCGATCGACAGCACCCACAAGGTCGAGGTGGCCTGGTTCGGCACCACCCGGTCGTAGGTCTGCATCACGAACAACGGCACCATCAACCCGAGCAGGTTGATCAGGAAACTCGCCAGGATTGCATCGCTGTAGAGCCACTTCGACAGTTTCAGCGTGTCGCGAAACCACGCTTCGACGCGCGGTACCAGGGGCGAGCGCAAGTCTTCGAGTTCATGGCGTGGCCGGGCAAACAAGGCCTGGCCACTGTAATTTTCGGCCAGCTCATCTGTGCTGACCCATTGTTCGCCACCGTCGGCTTCGCTGGGCAGGATCAACACCTGACCGTCGTCGCCGAAGCGTCGCAGGATGGCCGTGCGGCCGTTGTTGAGGATCAGCATCACCGGCAGGTTGAGCGCGGAAATATCCCCCAGTTCCCGGCGCAGCAGTCGCGCCTGCAAACTGGCCCGGGCTGCTGCGCGGGGCAGCAGGTCCAGGCTCAAGCGTTGTTTGTGCAGCGGTAGCCCGGCACTCAGGCTGGCGCGACTGACCGTCGCGCCGTGGAGTTTGCAGAGGATCAACAGACCGTCAAGAAGCGGGTCATCGAAGCTCAGCCGCGGATCGACACCGGTGTTGCCGGATTCCATGCTGGTCACATTGATCGCTCCAGTGAGCTACTTCAGTTCAGGCAAACGGGCTTCGTTCTTCACTTCGGAGGACGCGATCGCATCGGCGGGCAACACCACCCGTTGCTTGCTCAACAACTCCCCCATGCTGGCCAGCACGCGGTACATCGAATATTCCTCGGTGTAGCGCACTTCGGTGTAGCGGCGGTTGGCGTTGTAGAGCTCGTTTTCACTGTCGAGCAAGTCGAGCAGCGTGCGTTGACCGAGACCGAACTGGTCCTGATACGCCACGCGCACCCGTTTACTGGTTTCAGCGTATTCGCGTGCGGTCGGGGTTTGTTTCTTGGCATTGACCATGGCGTTCCAGGCCAGGTGAATGTTTTCGTTGAGTTGGCGCAGGGCGTTGTTGCGGATGTCCATGGCCTGGTTGATCTGGTGCGCATCGGACTGCAGGCGGGCCTTGTCGCTGCCACCGCGGAACAGGTTGTAGTTCATCACCACACCTACGCGCCACTCGTTGTCGTGACCTTCATCGCCTTGCACGTTGTTGTTCGCGCCCACCGCGGCTTCGGCGTCGAAGCGTGGGTAGAACGGCGACTTGGCAACTTCGTACTGGCTCTCGGCCGATTGCACGTCGGCCTGGGCGGATTTCAGGTAAGGGTTGTTTTCCACCATGCTCTGCTGGGCTTCCTGCAGGGAGGCAGGCAGTTCACCGCGAGTCGACGGCGGTGTTTCGAGCTCATCGGGCAGACGCCCGACAACGGCGGCGAAGTTCGACTCGGCGTCCGCCAGATCGACTTCGGCGGTGTCGAGGTTGTTTTGCGCCAGTGCACGGCGAGCGCCGGATTGATCGGAGTCGGCGTTGCTGCCGACGCCGCGCTGGGTGCGCAGGCCGATCTGGTCGTTGACGCGCAAGTGCGCTTGCAGGTTGTTCGTGGCCAGTGTCACCAGTTCGCGGCGCTTGAGCACTTCGAGGTAGACCTCGATGGTGCGCAGGGCCAGGTCCTGGGCGGTGCCTTGAGCGTAATAGGCCCGGGAGTTGACCACGCCTTTGGTGCGCTCGACTTCGTTCGCGGTGTTGAAACCGTCGAACAGCATCTGCCGCAAGCGCAACTCCGACTGGGTGTAATTGAGGATTTCGGTGTGGTGATTGCCTGGGCCGATTGCCCGGGTGTTGGTGTTATCGCTGTATCCGCGCCCGTAGGCGGCGTTCAGATCAACTGATGGATAAAAGCCCCCCTTGGCCACTTTCACCTGTTCATCCGCGGACAGGCGCGAATCCACGCGCGAGGCCAGTTCCGGATGGGTTGCGATGGTGTTCTGGATTGCGTCGGTCAACGACATGGCTTGAGCGCCGGAAGTGCAGGCCATGGCCAGCAGAACCGCGCTGCAGAGGGGGGTTAAAACGCGCATGGGTGCATCTCCCTGAATTCCTGATGGTGCTTATCAGTCGCCAATTATTTGACGGCATTTATAGGTAAAACCGTTTCACCCTTGTAACAACAGAGCTAAGAACATTCTAGAGAATAGCTAAGAAATTTTTCTCATAGCCCTTATGCCAAAAAAAACTTATGCCGTCAGCAAAATCCAGCACATTGTTCATTACGAAAGCCTTTGAATTACGAGCTTTAGGGAGCTTTCAAGGGTTTAAGGAAAAGTTCCATCCACTTATCGACATAGGGCGGAGAAGTGCTGGAGGGGAGGGACGCGGAACGATTTGTGGTGACGGTTTTTTGTCACTTTGATGAGTCAGGATCGTTACGCAACGTTCACCGGGCAAGTGCGATGCAGTCAGGCTTGCGAAGCCATTGATTGCAGAGGGGTTTATCCCGAAGTCGCGGACAGTGCCGGTGAGCGACACGCTGGGCGAGGACATCGCCAGGGCAGCGGCTTACTCAGGTAAACGCGCCCTGCAGGCGATCCGCGCAGCCACCTGCTTTCAAACCATGAGCACGTTCTTCGCTAAAAACAGGATGCCGACAGCGGTTGGCAGCGGAGGAAATGCACATGGCAACGCTCATCGGTATCGTCAGTAAAGTCATTGGTCAGGTGTTCGCGGTCGCGAGCGACGGTACTCGGCGCGCGTTGATCGAGGGCGATCGATTGTTCGCCGGCGATCAGCTGGTCACCGGGGCCGAAGGCGCGGTGGCGGTCCATCTGCAAAATGGCCAGGAACTGACCCTCGGGCGTGGCAGCAGCATGCAGATGGATCCCCACCTGCTCGCCAATGAGTCGCCGCACGTTGGCACTTCAGAGGCGGTAACGCCGAGCGAAGCGCAACTGACCGATGTCGAGCAACTGCAAAAAGCCATCGTGGCGGGCGCTGACCCGACGCAAACCGGTGAAGCCACCGCGGCCGGGCCGAGCTTCACAGCGGCTCCCAATGGTGCGCAGGGTGGTGGCCACAGTTTTGTCATGCTCGAAGAAGTGGGCGGAAAGGTCGATCCGACGATTGGCTTCCCGACTGCCGGGTTTGGCGGTATTCCTGAATTCCCTGAAGAACGGCATAACGCGGATATCCAGCAGAACGCCGATGGCACTCCGGCCGTCATTGCGCCACCGGTAACGCCGGTCAATAACCCGGTCACGCTCGATGGCCTGTCGGTGGCGGGTGGCGAACTGACCCTCAACGAAGCAAACCTGGCCGACGGTTCCGCGAGCAATCCGGGCGCGCTGACCCAGAACGGCACGTTCACTGTGTCGGCACCGGACGGGCTGAACAGCCTGAGCATCGGCGGTATCAACGTGATTACCGGTGGCGTGGCGATTGGCTTTCCGCAGTCGATCACCACGCAACTGGGCAACACCCTGACCATCACCGGCTACAACCCGGCCACAGGCGTGGTGAGTTACAGCTACACCCTCAACGGCAACGAAACCCATTCGGCCGGCGACGGCGCCAACTCCCTTAGCGAGCAGTTCACCGTTGTGGCCGGCGACAGCAACGGCGACACCGCCACCGGCACGCTGGACGTCAACATCACCGATGATGTGCCCAAGGCTGTCGATGACAGCAACGCCAGCACCGCGTCGGAAACCCTGCTGACCCTGACCGGCAGCGTGCTGCCAAACGACACGCAAGGCGCCGACCGCATTCCCACGGGCCCCAACAGCGGCCCGGTGATTGGCGGTACCTTCACCGGCACCTACGGCACCCTGGTGCTCAATCCCAACGGCACTTACACCTACACGCTGAACACCAGCGATGCTGATTTCAAAGCATTGCATGGCGGCGGTAGCGGCACGGAAACCTTCACTTACACGCTGACGGATGCTGATGGCGATACCAGCACGGCCAACCTGGTGCTGCAAATCCATAACAACGATGACCCGGTCACGATTGGTGGCCTCAGCATCGAGGGCGGCGAACTGACCGTCTTCGAGAAAAACCTGAGCCTTGGCAGCTCACCGGATTCTGCTGCTCTGACCCAGAGCGGCACCTTCACCATCACCGCCCTCGACGGCGTACAGACCCTGAGCGTGGGTGGCATCAACGTGGTGGTCGGCGGTGTGTCGTCCGGCTTCCCGCAATCCATTACCACGCCGCTGGGCAGCACGCTGACCATCACCGGGTTTGATGCCACCACCGGCGTGGTCAGTTACAGCTACACCCTGGCCGATAACGAAGCCCACCCAACCGGCAATGGCGCGAACACGCTGCCTGAGCAATTCGCCGTCACCGTGGTCGACGACAACGGCACCACCGCCAACGGCACGCTCGACGTGAATATCGTCGACGACCTGCCAAAAGGCGTGGACGACAGCAACGCCGGTACCGCGTCGGAAACCCTGCTGACGCTGAACGGCAACGTGCTGACCAACGACGTGCAAGGCGCCGACCGCGTGACCGTCGGCGAAAATGCCGGCCCGATCACCCCAGGCACCTTCGCCGGGACTTACGGCACTTTGGTGCTGAATGCCAACGGCACTTACACCTACACCCTGAACACCAGCGACGCCGATTTCAAAGCGCTGCACGGCGGCGGTAACGGCACCGAGAATTTCACTTACACCATCACCGACTCGGACGGCGACACCAGCACCGCCACGCTGGTGCTGCAAATCCACAACAACGACGATCCGGTGACCATCGACGGCCTCAACGTCAACGGCGGCGAACTCACCGTCTACGAGAAAAACCTCGGCGACGGCAGCAGCCCCGATGCTCCGGCGCTGACCCAAAGCGGCACCTTCACCATCACCGCCCTCGACGGCGTGCAAACCCTGAGCGTGGGCGGCATCAACGTGGTGGTCGGCGGTGTGTCGTCCGGCTTCCCGCAATCCATTACCACGCCGCTGGGCAGCACGCTGACCATCACCGGGTTCGACGCCACCACCGGCGTGGTCAGTTACAGCTACACCCTGGCCGACAACGAAGCCCACCCGACCGGCAACGGCGCGAACACACTGCCTGAGCAATTCGCCGTGACCGTGGTCGACGACAACGGCACCACCGCCAATGGCACGCTCGACGTCAACATCGTCGACGACCTGCCAAAAGGCGTGGACGACAGCAACGCCGGCACCGCATCGGAAACCCTGCTGACGCTGAACGGCAACGTGCTGACCAACGACGTGCAAGGCGCCGACCGCGTGACCGTCGGCGAAAATGCCGGCCCGATCACCCCAGGCACGTTCGCCGGGACTTACGGCACTTTGGTGCTGAATGCCAACGGCACGTACACCTACACCCTGAACACCAGCGACGCCGATTTCAAAGCGCTGCACGGCGGCGGTAACGGCACCGAGAATTTCACTTACACCATCACCGACTCGGACGGCGACACCAGCACCGCCACGCTGGTGCTGCAAATCCACAACAACGACGATCCGGTGACCATCGACGGCCTCAACGTCAACGGCGGCGAACTCACCGTCTACGAGAAAAACCTCGGCGACGGCAGCAGCCCCGATGCTCCGGCGCTGACCCAAAGCGGCACCTTCACCATCACCGCCCTCGACGGCGTGCAAACCCTGAGCGTGGGTGGCATCAACGTGGTAGTCGGCGGTGTGTCGTCAGGCTTCCCGCAATCCATTACCACGCCGCTGGGCAGCACGCTGACCATCACCGGGTTCGACGCCACCACCGGCGTGGTCAGTTACAGCTACACCCTGGCCGACAACGAAGCCCACCCGACCGGCAACGGCGCGAACACATTGCCTGAGCAATTCGCCGTGACCGTGGTCGACGACAACGGCACCACCGCCAATGGCACGCTCGACGTCAACATCGTCGACGACCTGCCAAAAGGCGTGGACGACAGCAACGCCGGCACCGCGTCGGAAACGTTGCTGACGCTGAACGGCAACGTCCTGGCCAATGACGTGCAAGGCGCCGACCGAGTACCCACCGGCCCCAACGCCGGCCCGATCACCGCCGGTACCTTCACCGGGACTTACGGCACCTTGGTGCTGAACGCCAACGGCACTTACACCTACACCCTGAATACCAGCGACGCCGATTTCAAAGCGCTGCATGGCAATGGCAACGGCACGGAAACCTTCACCTACACCATCACCGATGCCGACGGCGACACCAGCACCGCCAACCTGGTGCTGCAGATCCACAACAACGACGATCCGGTGACCCTCAACGGTCTCGATGTCTACGGCGGCGAGTTGACCGTCTACGAGAAAAACCTCAGCGACGGCACCAGCCCGAACACCCCGGCACTGACTCAAAGCGGCACCTTCACCGTGACCGCGCTCGATGGCCTGCAAACCCTTGATGTCGGCGGCATTCATGTGGTGGCCGGCGGCGTGGCGGCGGGCTTCCCGCAGTCGATTGTCACGGCATTGGGCAACACGCTGACCATCACCGGTTACAACCCGGTCACCGGCGTGGTCAGCTACAGCTACACCCTGGTGGATAACGAAAACCATCCAACCGGTAACGGTGCCAACAGCATCACTGAAAACTTCAATGTGGTGGCAACGGACACCGACGGCAGCACCGCGAGCAACCAGCTCAACGTCAACATTGTCGATGACCTGCCCAAGGCCAACCCGGATCACACCTCGGTGGCGGAAGGCGCAACCGTCTCGGGCAACGTGCTGGATAACGACATCGGCGGCGCCGATGGCCCGGCGGCCAGTGGCGCGGTGATCGGCGTGCGTGCCGGCAGCGACACCTCGACCTCCGCCATCGGCGGCCTGGGCTCGAACATCAATGGCACCTACGGTTACCTGACGCTGGACACCAACGGCAACGCGGTTTATCACAGCAATCCGAACAGCGTCGGCCCAGCGGGGGCGACCGACGTGTTCACCTACACCGTGCGCGATGCCGACGGCGATGAAAGCACGACCACCATCACCATTGATGTCTCAAACAGCTGCATCGTCGCGGCCCGCGATACTGACGTGACGGTTTACGAAAAAGCCCTGGACCTGACCAAGGACGGGCAAGACCTGGCCGCTGGCACCGTCACCGGCAGCGACCCGACCAGCACCGGCGAAACCGCCAAGGGCACGCTGGTCGGTTCGGTCTCCGGCGCGGTCGGCGCGATTACCTACACCCTGGTGAGCAGCGCCACGGGCAACTATGGCCAGATCCAGCTCAACGCCAACGGCACGTACACCTACACCCTGACTTCGCCAGCGACGACCACGCCGCACGCGAACGACGGCGCCAATACCCTGACCGAAAGCTTCACCTACCAGGCCACCGACTCGCTGGGCAACAGCACCACCAGCACCATCGTGGTGAGCATCGTCGATGACGTGCCAAAAGCCGTGAACGACACGAATTTGGCCACCGCGACGGAGAGCGCGCTGACTCTCACCGGCAACGTCCTGACCAACGACGTTCAAGGTGCGGACCACGTCGCGACCGGACCGAATGCCGGGCCGATCACACCCGCCACGCTGAATGGCACTTACGGCACACTGGTGCTCAATGCCAATGGCACCTACACCTACACGCTTAACCCCAATGATGCCGACTTCAAAAACCTGCACGGCGGCGGCAATGGCACGGAAACTTTCACCTACACCCTCACCGATGCCGACGGCGATACCAGCACCGCCACGCTGGTGCTGAACATCCAGAACGCCAACGACCCGGTGGTCCTGAACGGCCTGAACGTCAACGGCGGCGAACTCACCGTCTACGAGAAAAACCTCAGCGACGGCACCAGCCCGAACACCCCGGCGCTGACCCAGAGCGGCACGTTCACCGTGACCGCGCTCGACGGCCTGCAAACCCTCGACGTTGGCGGCATTCATGTGGTGGTCGGTGGCGTGGCGGCGGGCTTCCCGCAGACCATCACCACGGCACTCGGCAGCACGTTTACCGTCACCGGATTCAACGCCACCACAGGCGTTGTGAGTTACAGCTACACCCTGGTGGATAACGAAACCCATCCAACCGCCAGCGGCGCCAACAGCATCACCGAGAACTTCAACGTGGTGGCCACGGACACCGATGGCAGCACCGCGTCGGGTCAGATCAACGTCAACATCGTCGATGACCTGCCCACCGCCGCGCCGAATACGGCGAGTGCGGCCGAAGGCGCAACGGTCAACATCAGCGTGCTGGGCAACGACGTGTTTGGGGCTGACGGTCCGGCTGCAGCAGGCGCGGTAATTGGTGTACGTGCCGGCAGTAATACGGCGACCTCGGCGGTCGGCGGACTGGGTACCAACATCAATGGCACCTACGGCTACCTGACCCTGGATGCGGCCGGCAATGCCGTGTACCACAGCAACCCGAACTCGGTCGGACCAGAGGGCGCCACCGACACGTTCACCTACACCATTCGCGATTCCGACGGCGACGAAAGCACCACGACCATCACCATCAATGTCACCGACACCGGGCTTAAAGCCGTGGTGGATCAAGACGTGACAGTCTACGAAAAAGCCCTCGACCTGAATCAGGACGGTCAGGACCTGGCGCCGGGTAATGTCATCGGCAGCGACCCGGGCAACACCGGGGAAACCGCCACCGGGACACTGGTCGGCTCCGTCACCGGCGGCAGCGGTGCGCTCACTTACAGCCTGGTCGGCAGCGCCACCGGCACGTACGGGCAAATCCTGCTCAACCCCAACGGCACGTACACCTACACCCTGACCTCGGCGCCGAAAACCTCGCCGAACGCCAACGACGGGCCCAACACCCTGAGCGAAAGCTTCACCTACAAAGCCACCGATGCCCTGGGCAACGCCACCACCAGCACCATCGTCGTCAACATTGTCGACGACGTGCCTAAAGCGGTGGCCTCGGATCGCTCGGTGGCGGCCGTGGAAATCGACTCGAACATACTGATCGTACTCGACATCTCCGGCAGCATGATCGACCCTTCTGGGGTGGGTGGGTTGTCGCGGCTGGACCTGGCCAAACAGGCCATCAGCGCCTTGCTCGACAAGTACGACGACCTGGGCGATGTGAAAGTGCAACTCGTCACCTTCAGCAGCAACGCTACTGACCGGACCTCGGTGTGGGTCGACGTGGCGACCGCGAAGACGCTGCTTGCCGGCCTGTCAGCGGGCGGTGGCACCAACTACGACGCGGCGGTGGCCACCATGCAGACGGCGTTCAATACGTCCGGCAAACTCACCGGTGCGCAGAACGTCGGCTACTTCTTCTCCGACGGCAAACCCAACGAGGGCGACATCGGCACCACCGACGAGGCCGCGCTCAAAGCCTTCCTCGACGCCAACGGCATCAAGAACTACGCGATCGGCCTGGGTAGCGGCGTGAGTAACGCCAACCTCAACCCGTTGGCCTACGACGGCAGCACCCACACCGACACCAATGCGGTGGTGGTGACCGACCTCACCCAACTCAACTCGGTGCTCTCGGGCACGGTGATCGGTGCGCCGGTTACCGGTACCTTGCTGGAGAACGGCACGTTCGGCGCCGATGGCGGCTTCATCAAAACCCTCACGGTCGACGGCACCACGTACACCTTCGACCCGAAAGGCAACGCCAACCAGGGTTCGCTGAACTTCAGTGGCGGCGCCAACCACGGTACGTTCAACACGGTGAACAACAGCATCAGCATCGCCACCAACAATGGCGGCACGCTGGTGGTGAACCTCGACACCGGCGAGTACAACTACACCTCGCAAAAAACCACTGCGGTGGTCATCACCGAAAACATCGGCTTCACCGTCAGCGACAACGACGGCGACCTCGCCAGCTCCACGCTGACAGTCAAAGTCATTCCGAACGCGGCTCCGGTGGCAGTCGATGACCACATCATCACCAACGTGCTGTCGGGCAACATCGTGGTGCCGGGCGAGCTGTTGCTGGCCAACGACACCGATGCCGACAAGGATCCGCTGACCGCATCGCCGACCAACTTCACCACCGGCTGGGTGGCCAAGGGCGCGGACTTCACCGGCAGCGGTGCGATCAATTTCAAAGGTACCAATGACAACGCGGCCAACCAGAATTTGGCCGACGTGCGAAGTGCCTTTACTACGGCCAACACCGCCGCGCTGACGGCGCTGCTGGTGGTCAGCGGGTATCTGGGCCAGGTGGCTGCCAACAACGCCAATGATGAAGACCTCATCACCGTGAAACTGAAAGCGGGTGAAACCCTCAATCTGGATCACAATCTGGCGGGCGGACACATCACCATGGAGTATTCCCTCAATGGTGGCGCCTTCACGCCCATCGCGGACGGCGGGACGATCACTGCATCGTCGGATGGGACCTATCAGATCCACATCACCAATATCGAAAACACCAGTGGCGGCAATGCCAAAGGATCCGAGAGCTACCAGTTGACCATGACCGTCAACTACGCCGGCGCCCACGACATCGCACCGGACGCCCACGGCACCTACACCGCCAGCGACAACCATGGCGGCAGCGACACCGCGAACGTGACCATCAGCTACCAGGATGGCCACACCCTCACCGGCACTGCGGGCGATGACACATTGATAGCAGGCACCGGCAACAACATCATCAATGCCGGCGATGGCAACGATGTACTCACCGCCGGCACCGGCAACAACGAACTGCACGGCGGCGCCGGCAATGATTTGCTGTTCAGCGGCACCGGCAACGACCTGCTCGACGGCGGTACTGGCATCGACACCGTGAGCTACGCCCACGCCACCGCCGGGGTCACCGTCGACCTGAGCCTGCTGACCCCACAAAACACCGGCGGCGCCGGCACCGACACCCTCACCGGGATCGAAAACCTGGTCGGCTCCAACTTCAACGACAGCCTCACCGGCGACAACAACAGCAACGTCATCAACGGCGGTCTGGGCGATGACATCCTCAAGGGGGGCGGTGGTGACGACTTCCTGATCGGCGGCCTGGGCAACAACACCCTCACCGGCGGGGCAGGGGCCGACACCTTCCAGTGGCTCAAAGGCAACAGCGGCCACGACGTCGTCACCGACTTCACCCCCGGCACCGACAAACTCGATTTGTCGCAACTGCTGCAAGGCGAAAACGGCACGTCGGCGTCGCTGGATGACTACCTGCACTTCAAAGTCATCGGCAGCGGCGCGTCGGTGCTCACCAGCATCGACGTCAGCGCCATGGCCGGTGCCACGCCGAACCAGACCATCGACCTGGCCGGCGTCAACCTCGCCAGCCACTACGGCGTCACGCCGGGGGCGGGCGGTGTGGTGGCGGGTGGTCACGACACGGCGACCATCATCAATGGCATGTTGAATGACCATTCGTTGAAGGTGGACACCGTCTGACCTGAAGGCTGAAACGACAAAACCCGCCATTCCTGGGTAAGGAGTGGCGGGTTTTTGTTGTCTGTGAGAACGCATTCGCGAGCAGGCTCGCTCCCACAGGTTTTGATGTGGAGCACAAAATATGTGTGCGACAAAAATCCCCTGTGGGAGCGAGCCTGCTCGCGAAGAGGCCCGACCAACCACCACAAAACTCGGCTATTAACCCCGCAACTGTGGCGAGGGAGCTTGCTCCCGCTGGGTTGCGCAGCAACCCCAAAACCATTCACCGCAGTCCCTCAGTCAGAGCGCATGTGCCTGGATGACGACTGCTGCGCAGCCGAGCGGGAGCAAGCTCCCTCGCCACAGGGGGCGCGTGTTACCCGTGCGGGTCGATGTTATCCAGCATCCGGTTCACCGCCATTTCCCCCAACATCACGGAGTTTTGAATGCCCAGCAGCGTGTGGCGCTGTGTGCCGTTCAACTGCCCCGCAAAATCACTCAACATGACACTCGCCGACGCCAACGTCTCACAGGCGTTCACCAGCAACGTTTCGTTATCGGTATCAGGCCCGACGAAGTAGATCGTGCTGGGTTTGCGTGGCGTGTCTTTGGGAATGACCGGTTTGAGGTAGTAGTCGAGGGCACGGTCGGCGGCGGTGTTGAGCTTTTTGGAGTCGGTGGACTCGTAGGGGGAAACGTCGTCGGTGTCGGTTTCTGGCGGGTTGGGTGTGATTTTGAACATGGTGAAACTCCTATACCTGATGGAGCCACCAGAACCTGTCGCTAAACAAGTAAGGGTGGCGGCTGTTCGCAGGTTAGCGAACCGAGAGGTATAAGACCCGGCAGACCCGAGGGTCTCCCGCGCACAGCCGCCATATCGAAACTGCAGATGTTCGCCCGCAGTAAGACTGAAGTGTTGCGCTTATACCTGGTCGGGTCGCTAAACCCGATCGCTGATTGGCAGCGATGTGGAAACGATAAAGATCAGGGTCAAAGCGCACAAGCCGGCGGATTCTGGCGCAGTCGTAGGCAACGGCGCAAGGATGTGTAGCCTGAGTCAGTGTCTGGACATGTCTTTTAAACACCTCCGTTTGATTGCTCGTTCAGCTACCGGGGACGAAAAATCGAGCAGGCAAAAATGCTTCTACGTTTTCTTAACAACATTCGCTTAGCCGATGGCCATGACCATGACAGTGTTTCGACTCGTGTTGCTGACATAGGCCCGAGTACCGTCGGGGCTGATGGCGATCGCTCCCGTATCACCGTCGACCTGTATCGTTTTCTCCACTCTCAGGCTTGCGATATTAACGACAACAATCGTTCCGGCATGGGTTACGTAAACGCGAGTTCCGTCGGGGCTGATAGCAAGATCTTTGAAATAGCGCTGGAGAGGAACGGTTCCGATAGCAATGGTTCCGATCACAGTCCAATTCACCGCATCAATGATCGCAACCCCATACTCGTCCATACAGACAACCGCGCGCGCGCCATCCGCACTAACGGCAATTCTGCCCCAATGACTCCTAACAGGAAGGTTCTTGATGACTGTCTCGCTAACCGTATTGAAGACCGCTAGACCACCATTGACAGGTGCGACAAGTGCTCGCGTACCGTCCGGGGTGAGGGCAATGCTTAGTGGTTGATCGCTTTGCCCGAGGGGAACAGTCTTGACTACTGTCTGACGCTCGACATCGACAATCAGGACATTGGGTTGAGTGCCTACGGGCACGGGCAAGAAAGCGTGTTTTCCGTCACGAGACAGGGCAACATCGCCACCGGATGGAATTGCCATCGTTCGGATAAATGTCTGGCTCACGGGATCATAGAACGAGATCGACCTGCCAGTGTAATCGGTGGTAACAAGGCGTTTTTCGTCACGGCTGATGGCGATAGCAAGTGCCCATCTCCCCCCACCCGTAATAACTTTGATGACCTTCTGATTGATCGTGTCAATGATCGTAACTAAGCTTTGAGATTCGTTATGGCATGCATAGGCGCGTGAGCCGTCTTGATTCAGGACCATTCCAGAAAGCTCTGGCGCAACGGAAATGCTTTGAAGCACCCCAATAATAGTCACTGTCGCCTTAACGGACTGCTTCCCGCTGGCCACGATCAGGTCATAGATCCCGGGAGTACTGTGACCTTTCACACCACTGACCGTAACCGTGCCATTCGAAGTCGTAGTGAACTCACGCGCACCGCTACCCCCATCAGCGAAGGTAAATCCGCTCGGAAGGGTCAACGTAAGCTTACCCATCACTGGCTGACCTTTGTCATCGGTGAGGCGAATTACTATGTCCTTGACCTGACCTGCCGGGTCAATGACGTAAGGCGGGTTGGTGAAGGCAGGATTGCCAGCCGTCGTCACGGTCAACGTCCGCGGCGCTGACACCTGACCCGTGCCATACAACGCCTTGGCAGTGAAGCTGTGGAGCGCCACGCTCAGTCCCGTCACCAATAGGGTCCAGATCCCGGTGACTAGATCGGCGGTGGCCTCGCCCTGGGATGTTGCGCCGTTCAGCACCTGAACCTTCTGTCCTTTACTGGCCGTACCGGTCAGCGTCACGCTGGATTCGCCCGTCAGGCCACCGGGCGGGATTTCGACGCCGCTCGGCGAGCCTTTCACGGAATCAATCGTTGGTGCAACCGCAGCCACGACCGTCAAAGTGCGCACGCTCGAGTAGACCGGGTTGCTGTGATAGAGCGATTGGGCGGCGAATCGGTGTGCCCCCGCCGCTACGGTTGTAGTGAGC
>NZ_JBWKNG010000007.1:0-218535 GCF_059415465.1 Pseudomonas sp. GW821-FHT10C09 | reverse complement strand
CCTATGGAGACTGCACTTGGGCCCGTGCCATCAAAAATCTCCACCTGCTGGCCGTTGCTGGCCGTGCCCTTCAGTTTCAAGGTGGTGCTGGTTGTGGTTCCAGCGTTGGGGATTTCCTTGCCGCTGGCGTCCTGGACGTTGGTGAGCGTCGGCACAATCAACGCGATGACCGTCAAAGTTCGCACGTTCGAGTAGACCGGGTTGCTGTGATAGAGCGATTGGGCGGCGAATCGGTGTGCCCCCGCCGCTACGGTTGCGGTGAGCTCCCAGATACCTGTCGTCGCATGGGCCGTCGCTTTCCCTATGGAGACTGCACTTGGGCCCGTGCCATCAAAAATCTCCACCTGCTGGCCGTTGCTGGCCGTGCCCTTCAGTTTCAAGATGGTGCTGGTTGTGGTTCCAGCGTTGGGGATTTCCTTGCCGCTGGCGTCCTGGACGTTGGTGAGTGTCGGCACAATCACCGCGATGACCGTCAAAGTGCGCACGTTCGAAAAAACATAACCGCTGTGATAAAGCGATTGGGCATACAAACGGCGCGCGCCCACCTCGACGGTTATGCTCAGTTCCCAGTCGCCTGTCGTGGCGTGGGCAGTCGCTTTTCCTTTGGAAACGGCACTTGGGCCAGTGCCCTCAAAAATCTCGACTTGCTGGCCGTTGCTGGCCTTGCCCTTCAGTTTCAAGGTGGTGCTGGTTGTGGTTCCAGTGTTGGGAATTTCCTTGTCGCTGGCGTCCTGCACGTTGGTGAGCGTCGGTACTGTCACCGCCACGACTGTTAAAGTGCGCACGTTCGAATAGACCGGGTTGCTGTGATAGAGCGATTGGGCGGCGAAGCGATGTGCACCTATCGCTACGGTTATGGCGAGTTTCCAGATGCCTGTCGCCGTATCGGCAATCGCTTTCCCTACGGAGACTGCACTTGGGCCAGTACCGTTATAGATCTCCACCTGCTGACCTTTGCTGGCAGTGCCGGTCAGTTTCAAGGTGGTGCTGATCGTGGTTCCCGTGTTGAGAATTTCGTTGTCGCTGGCGTCCTGCACGTTGGTGATCGTTGGCACAATCGCCGCGATGACCGTCAAAGTGCGCACGTTCGAAAACACATCACCGCTGTGATAAAGCGACTTGGCGTACAAGCGGTGTGCACCCGCTGTTACGGTGATGGTGAGCTCCCAAACGCCTGTCGTTGTATCGGCGGTCGCTTTGCCCTTGGGCACCGCGCTTGGACCGCTGCCGTCATAGATCTCGACCTCTTTACCTTTGCTGGCCGTGCCCGTCAGTTTCAAGGTGGTGCTGGTCGTGGTTCCAGCGTTGGGGATTTCCTTGTCGCTGGCGTCCCGCACGTTGGTGAACGTCGGTACAGGCACAACCACGGCGAGGTGAATATCCAACCGTTTGGTCGGCGACTGAGCGGAGTTGCCCAACTGATCGAACACAACAAAATCGGCCGAGGTGCTCGGGTTATCGCCCACTTTCTGAAAGGTGTCGGTGAAGAGTTTTTGGACAACCGGCGCCGGCGCGTCGGGTACTTCCCATTGAATCGTCTCATCGCCCAATTGAAAGCGGATACGGTCGTAAGCGCGCCGGTTGGACCAGGTGAACCCGAATTCAACACCCAGCGCCGCTCGGGCGGCATCGACGCCGTTGGTGATCACGTCGGGCGGGATCACCAGATCCAGGCTATCCGGGGTGCGCAGGTGATACAGCACCAACAGATCGCGAGACGGTTCGACGTTTCCACCAGGGCGCGTGACCTTGTAATGCAGGCGATTCACACCCTGAATCAAACGGCCGTGTGGAATGTACAGACGTATGCGCTGTGTTTCTTCTCCCGGCGCAACGGTCCGTCCCGTCACTGGGGTGGGATCGTCGTTGACATACACATCCACCCGATCATCGACGGACATGGTCGAAGAGCGCATCTGCAGCTCGGTCCACGGATCGACCAGGCACTCAAGGCCTTGCGGATTGCCATCGTAAAGCGCCTTGGGAATGCCGCCGTGCGCAATATCGGCCGGTTTCACCGGGGACACCCAGCCCTGGATGATCAGGGAATAAAGCACGAATCGCTCGTTCAGCACGGATGACTGGATGTCCATCTTTCTCTCCTGGTTGTGATAAGCCTCAAGTCCTCTCGGGACAAGGGCCATCACACACGGGAATGAACGGACTGACTACTGTCAGAAATAACAGGTTGAAGCGGTTTTCAGACCAATGGTCGAAAGGTCTCACCCAGAGTACGACTCGCGAACCAGCGCACCTTCTCTGTGGAGGCGAGCCTGCTCACGATGAAGCCCGATCAATCTCCACAAAACTCTACGGCCAACCCGACCATTGTGGCGAGGGGGCTTGCCCCCTCGCCACAGGTCGGGGGCTCGCCCTAAACCGTGTTAGCTATGCGGATCGACGTTATCCAGCATCCGGTTCACCGCCATTTCCCCCAACATCACGGAGTTTTGAATGCCCAGCAGCGTGTGGCGCTGTGTGCCGTTCAACTGCCCCGCAAAATCACTCAACATGACACTCGCCGACGCCAACGTCTCACAGGCGTTCACCAGCAACGTTTCGTTATCGGTATCAGGCCCGACGAAGTAGATCGTGCTGGGTTTGCGTGGCGTGTCTTTGGGAATGACCGGTTTGAGGTAGTAGTCGAGGGCGCGGTCGGCGGCGGTGTTGAGCTTTTTGGAGTCGGTGGATTCGTAGGGGGAAACGTCGTCGGTGTCGGTTTCTGGCGGGTTGGGTGTGATTTTGAACATGGTGAAACTCCTACAGAAAATGGAGCCACCAAAACTTGTCGCTAAACAAGTGAGGGTGGCGGCTGCACGCAGGTTAGCGAACCGGGTGTAGGCGCCCGGCAGATCCGAAGATCTCCCGCGCACAGCCGCCATGACAACAATTGCAAACATGAACAGTCTGCAAGGGAGTTTGGAGCGCTGTTGCGCCTACAAAGGTTCGGGTCGCTAAACCCGATCGCTGATTTGTCAGCGACCGGGAAACAATAGAGCCCGGCCCTGAGGCGCACAAGCCGGCGGATTCTGGCGCAGTCGTAGGCAACGGCGCAAGAATATGTAGCCTGAGTGCGTGTCTGGAGGTGTCTTTTAAACACCGGTGTTTACTGCCCAATCATCGCGTCCGTCTACATCGGCTCCGGCGGCCCGATCAACCTCCCCATCACCCCAAACAACCCCAGTTCCCGAATCACCTCCAACTCCCCCTGCGTCTCCACCATCTCCGCAATCAACGGCAGATCAATGCTGTTGGTCGCCCGATAAATCGCATCTATAAACAGCCGCTTGTCAGGCTGCACATCAATGCTGCGGATGTACGCGCCATCGATTTTCAAATACGCCAACCCGAGCTGCGTCAGGTTGCCGATCTGGCTGAAGCTGCCACCAAAGTGTTGCAAGCCGATGCGATAACCGGTGTCGAGCAGGCTATGGCTCAGGCGTTGCAATTCTTCGGGTGGCGGCAATTGGCGTTCGTCGATTTCCAGGGTCAGCAGCGGTGCCAGTTCCGGCAGTGAGTCGAGCAAGTCGATGATCTGTCGCAGCTGCGCCGGATCGCGCAGGGTGCTGCCGGACAGGCTTAACGCCAGGGGCCAGCGATTGACGACGAGGTAGTCGAGGGTCGCTTCGAGCATCGCCAGATCGAATCGTGCGGACCAGCCGAGGCGCTCGATCCATGGCAGAAAATGGCCGGCGGCAATGGCTTCACCGCTCGGGTCGAGCAGACGCGCGAGGACTTTGTGGTGCAGCACCTGGCTGGTGTCGGCGCATTGCACCACGGGTTGGAAATACAGCTGCAGTTTGCCGTGGGTCAGGGCGTCGTCGATCCAGGCGCGCCAGTCATGCTGGGAGTGGTTGTTCGCGGTGCTGGTATCGGCCAGATGCACCCACGGCCGCTCGGGGTGTTGCCGGGCTTGCGTCAGCGCCTGATCGAGGCGCAACAGCACGTCGCTGGCCGGTTCGCCGGGGTGGTAGGGGACAATGCCCAAATGCGCCACCGGCATGCAATCGCTGGCACCGGTCAAGCGCAGGTTTTCCAGGGTCGCACTGATTTCCGAGGCCAGGCGTTCGGCGTCGGCGTCATCCAGGCCCGGCGTCAGCAGGCTGAACTCCCCGCCGCGGTTGCGCGCCGCCAGCCAGGTACGACGTTCTGGCAAATGCGTCAGGCGTTTGAGCAGTTCGCCGACGGCGCTGATCAACGCGTCGGTGCGCTGACCACCCAGACGCTGGTTGAGGCCGATCAGGTCGTTGACCCGCAGCATCAGCAAATGGCCGGTGCTGCTCTGTTCGCTGATCAGCAGCTGATCGGCCAGTTGTTCATCCAGCAAACGGCGATTGGCCAGACCCGTGAGGCTGTCCTGGTAGGACTCGGCCCGCAGTTTTTCACTGCGCGTGGCTTCTTCGGCGAACAGTGCCTTGAGCTTCTCGACCATCTGGTTCATGGCCAGCACCACGCGCCGCAATTCCGGGGTGCGCGGCAGTTTTGGCAGGCTCAGGAACTCGCGTTTGCTGATGGCTTCGGCCTGTTTGACCATTTTGTCGAGCGGGCGCAATTGCCGACGCAACAACCAACCGCCGAACACCGCGCTGAGCAGTCCGCAGACCAACAGCCAGAGCAGGCTGCCGAGCGTGCTGTCCCAGAGTTTGGCCAGGGCGAATTGCGGATTGCTCAACACTTCGACCCGCGCCACCTGTTCCCAGCCGCGCATGATCAGTGCGTCGCCACCTTCGGGACGCAGGTTGACGAGCCTGACGAACCAGCCCGGAACGCCGTCGATTTTTGCGGGGGCGCTGCGTTCCACCAACACCTGTTCATCGACGATATTGACCACGCGGATGCTGCGGAAATAACCGCTGTCGTAAATCGAACTGACCATCAGCTCGATCATGGCCGGGTCGTCGATTTGCGCGGTCAGCGACAAACCCAGTGCGGTGGCGGCGTCCTGGGCATGGGAGCGCAACTGGCCGAGCATCTGTTCGCGGGAGCTTTCCAGGCTGACAAAAAAACTGCCGCTGAAGGCCACCAGCAGGAACAGGCAAATGGCGAGAAACAACTGTTTGCGCAGTGACATAAATCGCTCCTTGCTATGACGGCTAGCCTTCGCCCACGGCGAATCCTTCGGCTTGCATCTTTTTCAACACGTCTTGCCAGCGCGACAGTTTTTTGGTGTCGCCGCTGCGTTTGCCGCCGTTGGCCCCGGGCAAGTACAGGCCTTCGGCGTTGAAGGCGTACACCGGCAACAGGTCTTTACGCTGGGACGCGGGGCGGATTTCGCCGATCAGGTTGTCCAGCACCAGCGGTTCGGCCGTGGGGCTGCTGTAGAAGGTCAACACCATGTGCGCCTGGTTTTGGGCAAGTGCCTTGACGTAGGTGATGCGCAGTTTTTCGCTGGGAACGCCGAGGTAACGCAGGCTGAAATATTTCGCCAGCGCGTAGTCTTCACAGTCGCCGGCGCCTTTGATCAGCGATTCTTCTGGCGTGGCCCAGTAATCGGTCTGACGCCAGATGCGCATGTCGTCCTGAAAATTCAGCTGTTGATTGAAGAACTGATTGACCGCATTCAGTTGCTCGCGCTCGGGTTGCTTGAGTTCGCTTTTGAGCATTTGACTCCAGGCCTCGATTCTTCCTTGAGCGGGGCCGAGAGGGCCGTAGCGTTTTTCGGCGGTTTGCAGAATCAGCGAAAAGTCCCAGTCGGCGAGGACACTGCCCAACCCTGTCAGCAGAAAACTGACCAACAGCAGCCACCCGCCGAGCCGAAGTCGGAGCGTTGACCATCCTGGACTACGCGGACGACGTGACATGTCTGGCTGCTCGCGTGCAGATGACTGAAGTCTAGGCGGTGTTTTCAGCGAGGGCGGACAAATTGTCGGGTGGGTACTGGCTACCTGTGGTGAGGGGGCTTTTGCAGGGTTTTTTGCTTGAGGATGTAGAACGTGACGAGCACGGCGCTGGTCAGCATGAAGCCGCGGGCCCACGGCAGGGGCACCAGGTAGCAGGAGAACAGGATGCTCGCCCACATCAGCCCGATGGCGTAGACCTTGCCCTTGAGGGGGATGCCGTTGCCGTCGAGGTAGTCACGAATCCACGGGCCCAGCCGTGGATGCTCCACCAGCCACTGATAGAAACGCGGCGAACTGCGGGCGAAGCACGCGGCGGCCAGCAACAGAAAGGGTGTGGTGGGCAATACCGGCAGGAAAATCCCGATCACCCCCAGCGCTACGCTCAGCCAGCCGATGGCCAGCAGCACGTAACGCAACATCAGGGAGCGGTTGCCTATGGGGTTGTCCATAGGCAAGACCTTAGTGGTGACGTGGCTTGAGGATCGCCGGTTTTTCGTCTGGCGCGTTGCACAGCAGGTACAGCGCGGTCAGGGCTTCCGGGATCTGCACGATCATGTCGTCCATCAGGTTGGCATCTTTGGCGATGTCTTCGAACTCTGGCTGTTCGTCGAACAGGCCCGAACCGACCATGATCGGCAGGAGCATTTCGCTGACTTCGTCTTCGGCCGTTTCGAACCAGGCGGCTTCGCGCAGGAACACGCCTTCCATGAAACCGATGCACCAGCCGCGCAGGTCGGAGTCATCCGGCTCTTCACCCAGGTCCAGGTCGCACGGCAGCTCGAACTCTTCATCGGACGCCAGTTGGCGGGCGATGTGGGCCTTGAGGGCCAGCAGGGTGGATTCGATGGCTTCACGCTCGGTGTCGTCGGCGTAGTGCGGCTCTTCGGCGAAGAGGGCGTCGATCCATTCACGGTCCGGCACTTCTTCGGAACAGATCGACAGCGCGGTGAGGTAGCCGTGGGCGGCCACGTAGTCCAGCGCCTCGTCATGCAGTTCGTCGGCGTCGAGGAAGACTTGCAAACGGGTTAGTTGCTCAGCGAAGGACATTAAAGGGCTACCTTGGGAAATAAACAGATGCGGGAATTCTAGGCCTTCTTGAGCGCTCAGGCCAGCCGCGCGGGATATTTGCAGCCATGGGAGGGATTCTCTGGTCACCCGTACTGTTCGGTCAGACTCAATCCCTGTGGGAGCGAGCCTGCTCGCGAAAGCGGTGGGTCAGTCAACATTGCAGTTGAATGTGGCGCCGCCTTCGCGAGCAGACTCGCTCCCACAGGTTCTGCGCTGAATTGGTTTTCATGTGTCTTATCAGCGGTGCCCTGCGCAGTGGAGGCCTCGGGTATACTCGCGCGTTTTGTGATGCCCTGCTGGCGTCGCGGCTGAGATGTGAAGCGTCATGCAACGCGCACTTACGATTTGTCAGTGCAGCGTGCATGGTTCTGAACCAGCCTTGCAGGGATGTTTTTGTGATTTTTGGAGTTTTTATGCTCGAACAGGCTCAACGCGTCCTCAAGGACATCTTCGGCTACGACAGTTTTCGTGGCCGTCAGGGTGCAATCATTGAGCGCGTGGCCAGCGGTGGCGACGCCCTGGTACTGATGCCTACCGGTGGCGGCAAATCCTTGTGTTTCCAGGTGCCGGCGCTGTTGCGCGAAGGCCTGGCCGTGGTGGTGTCGCCGCTGATCGCACTAATGGACGACCAGGTCGCCACCCTCGAAGAGCTCGGCGTCGCGGCCGCAGCCTTGAACTCCACGCTGAGCGCTGAACAACAGCGCGACCTGGCGGCCCGCATCAAGCGCGGCGAAGTGAAGATGCTCTACCTCGCGCCCGAACGTCTGGTCCAGCCGCGCATGCTGGCCTTCCTGCAAAGCCTTGAAATCGCCCTGTTCGCCATCGACGAAGCGCACTGCGTGTCGCAATGGGGGCATGACTTCCGTCGCGAATACCTGCAACTGGGGCAATTGGCGGAGTTATTCCCGAATGTCCCGCGTATCGCCCTGACCGCCACGGCCGACAAGCGTACCCGCGAAGAAATCGTCGACCGCCTGCATCTGCAAGACGCCGAGCGCTTCCTGTCGAGCTTCGACCGCCCGAACATTTTCTACCGCATCGTGCCCAAGGAGCAGCCGCGCAAGCAGTTGCTCGCGTTCCTCGCCGAGCGGCGCAGCGATGCCGGCATCGTTTATTGCCTGTCGCGCAAGAAAGTCGATGAAGTGGCCGTGTTCCTCAGCGAACAAGGCTTTCCAGCGCTGCCGTATCACGCGGGTTTGCCCAACGAAACCCGGGCCCATCACCAGAAGCGCTTCCTCAACGAGGAAGGCCTGATCATGGTCGCCACCGTGGCGTTCGGCATGGGCATCGACAAACCCAACGTGCGGTTTGTCGCGCACCTCGATTTGCCGAAATCCCTTGAAGCCTATTACCAGGAAACCGGTCGTGGTGGCCGTGATGGCCTGCCGGCAGACGCCTGGATGGCTTACGGCCTGCAAGACGTGGTGATGCTCAAGCAAATGTTACAGAACTCCGAAGGCGACGAGCGCCACAAGCGTCTGGAGCAGCACAAGCTCGACGCGATGCTCTCGCTCTGTGAAGAAACCCGCTGCCGTCGCCAGACGTTGCTCGCCTACTTCGACGAAGACATGCCCGAGCCATGCGGCCATTGCGACAACTGTGTTGACGGCGTGCAGACCTGGGACGCCACCGAGCCGGCCCGTCAGGCGCTCTCGGCGATTTATCGCACCGGCCAGCGTTATGGCGTCGGGCATCTGGTCGATGTGTTGCTGGGCAAGGACAACGAAAAAATCCGCAGCATTGGTCATCAGCATCTTTCAGTTTTCGGGGTCGGCAAGGCGATGGGCGAGAGCGAATGGCGCTCCCTGTTCCGACAGCTGGTTGCCCGTGGTCTGGCCGACATCGACCTCGAAGGCTACGGCGGCCTGCGCTTGAGCGACACCTGCCGGCCGCTGCTCAAGGGCGAAGTGACCCTGGAACTGCGCCGCGACCTCAAGCCGCAAACCACCGCCAAAAGCAGCAAGAGCCAGGCGAGCCAACTGGTGCGTGGCGAAGAGCGCGAGCAGTGGGAGGCGCTCCGTGCCTTGCGGCGCAAACTGGCCGAAGAACATGGCGTGCCGCCGTACGTCATCTTCCCCGACTCGACGTTGCTGGAAATGCTCCGCAGCCAGCCGACGTCGCTGGCAGAAATGGCCACGGTCAGCGGTGTGGGGGCACGCAAGCTCGAGCGTTATGGCGAGGCCTTCCTCGAAGTGCTGGGCGGTCAGGTCGAGGCACCGAAAGTGGTGGCCGACGTGCGCCACGAGCTGATCACCCTGGCTCGCGCCGGCATGACTCCAGTGCAAATCGCCGGCCAGCTGCAATGCTCGGAAAAGAACGTCTACACCATGCTCGCCGAAGCAATTGGCAAGCAGCAGCTGTCTTTGGAGCAAGCGCTGGACCTGCCGGAAGAATTGATGGGCGAAGTCCAGGATGCGTTCCTCGACGGCGAAGGTGAATTGCCAGCGGTGTCAGAGATCGCCGCACTGTTTGCCGGTCGAGTGCCGGAAGGCGTTTTGTACTGCGTGCGTGCCGCCCTGCAATCGGAATTTGAGGTTTAAGCGGGCCTGTAGGTTGATGTAACGATTCACTACAGACCAAACCTTGCCTCAAGCCAACGGCCATGCTTAGCTGACTAATAATTAGTTTTAATTAATTTCAGTCTAATCATGAGTGTTTTATGCCGTTAACCGATCAACACCGCTTTGGCATGCAACTGGCCCAGATGTCGCGTGGCTGGCGTGCCGAACTGGACCGTCGTCTCGCCGGTCTGGGGTTGTCCCAGGCGCGCTGGCTGGTGCTGCTGCATCTGGCCCGTTTCGAGGAACCCCCGACCCAACGTGAGCTGGCGCAAAGCGTCGGTGTCGAAGGGCCAACGCTGGCCCGTTTGCTCGACAGCCTTGAAAGCCAAGGCCTGGTACAGCGCCAAGCCGTGCTGGAAGACCGTCGGGCGAAAAAAATTGTCCTCTGCGCGCCGGCCCTTCCCCTGATCGAACAAATTGAAACCATTGCCACGCAATTGCGCCACGAGTTGTTCGCCGGCGTCGATGAGGCGGACCTGAAGGTGTGCATGCGGGTTCACGGGCACATTCTGGGCAACCTGGAAAAATCTTGAGGCATAACCACTCGCCAGACTTTTGAGATACCCCGTTGGGCAGACTATAAAGAACTACTAGGCAATATCGTGTTCGTACCGGATGTGCAAACACGCATAGGTTGGTTCTGTTATTTAAGGGATGCTCATGCTCGAGAGTTGGCGGTTGGTTTTACGGTGTGGCGTCAGGTCGATTCTGGTCAGTGGCGCTATCACCTACTCGACATTGGCACCTGCGCTGGGTTTGGGGGACATCACGCTCCACTCCGCGCTGAACCAGCCGTTGAGTGCCGACATCGCCCTGGTGGATGTCGGTGGCCTGGAGGAGGGCGAGTTGTCCGTCAGCCTGGCGACGGCGGATGAGTTCAGCCGTGCCGGTGTCGAGCGGGTGCTCTTCCTCAACAATCTGAAGTTCAGCCCGATCCTGCGAGGCAATCGCAACCTGATCCGGGTGACCTCCAGCAAAGCGGTCAAAGAACCTTTCCTGAATTTCGTGGTGCAGCTCAATCAGCCCAACGGGCGCTTGCTGCGCGAATACACGGTACTGATTGATCCGCCGGGTACTCCGGGGATTGAACCTGTCGCTGATGAGCCGGTTGCCGAACCTCAGCCTTCTGCGTTTCCGGCCGTCAAACCGGCCAGTGCGCCAGTAGCGCCTGCGAAGAAACCCGCACCCCCGCAACCTGCCGCCGCGCCTGTGAGTGATCCCGTTGTGGCTGAGCAACTGGCCGCCTCTGTCCTGCAAAACCAGCAACTGCAAAAAACCATCGATGAGTTGAATGCGAAGCTGGCGGCTCAGGATGAGCAGATCGCCGGTCAGAAAAAACAGATCACCGAACTGCAAACCCGATTGGCTGAAGTCAGACAAACGCCAGCCGAACCCGCTGCGCCGGTGGCGGCCGTGCCCGCGCCTGTGGTTGTCGAGGAAGCATCCAATTGGCCATTGATTATCGGGCTGCTGGCACTGGTGGCTTTGGTGCTGCTCGGGTTGTTCCTTCGTCATCGACGTCAGCAGGTCGCGGCCTTGCCCGAGGCTGCCCCCGATTTGTCGTTACGGCAGGAGCCGATGCTTGATCCTCCTGCGCAACCGTTAGTCCAAAAGACCCAGCTCAAACCCGCGTCCGATCATCGTGAAGACAGCTCAGCGGGCGATGTGCTGGAAGGGGTCGGCATCTACCTGACTTATGGCCGATTTTCCGAAGCCGCCGCCATGTTGCGAGACGCGCTGGTCAAGGAGCCTCAGCGCACGGATCTGGCGGTGCAACTGCTGGAAGTGCTCGGCAAACAGGGTGATGTGACGGCCTATGATGCGCAGGAAAGCAGCCTGCGAAACGCCGGGTTCGACCCAGAAAAACTGCAGGACATCCGCGTCAGCCATCCGAAACTGAGCAGTGCTGCACCCGCGGCGGCCGCGCCCGTAGTCGCCCCGGTTGAAGCTGTGCCCAACGATGAATTTCAGTTGAACCTGGATGAATTGTCGATGGATTCAAATTGGGATCTGGTCAGTCCTTTTGACACTCCGCCGCCCGCCGCCAAACCTTCAGACGAGCTGACCTTTACCTCGAACCTGCACGTGATGCCCGACGTGTATGAACTGCCTGACGAGTCGTCGCAGCAAGCGCCCGAACTGGAATGGGACCCCGTACCAGATACGCCATCACTGGATGACGACTTCCTGGATGAATTCAACGATGCGCCTCAATCGCTGGAACTTGAACCGCTGAGCCTGGCCCCGGCGGCGCCCTCCAATGCCGGGAAACTGGAACAGGCCCAGACCTGCATCGACGATGGCGACCTCGACCGCGCGATCAAGCTGCTCAACGAATTGCTCAAGGACGGCGACGAACCGCTCAAGCAGACTGCCCGCAGTCTGTTGGCCGGTATCGGCTGAGGCACTATGATGGCTGCGCTCCCAGACCCAGAGAATTGTCCGTCATGACCGCGCACAAACCGGAAATCGTCATCACCTATTGCACGCAATGCCAATGGCTGTTGCGTGCCGCCTGGCTGGCCCAGGAACTGCTCAGCACCTTTGGTGATGACCTGGGCAAAGTGTCGCTGGTGCCCGGCACCGGTGGGGTGTTCCATATTTTTTGTGATGACGTGCAACTCTGGGAGCGTAAGGCCGATGGCGGCTTCCCTGAAGCCAAGGTGCTCAAGCAGCGGGTCCGCGATCAGATCGACCCGGACCGCGACCTGGGCCATAACGACCGCACTCAGTGAGACGCCGCTTCAGCCGCTACAGTCTTTTTGCTTGAACCACCGGACAGCCGGCTGGAAACCACGATCGCGACGATGATCAGCGCGCCACCGATCAGCATCCGCAACGTCGGGTTTTCATTGAACAACAGCCAGGCCATGGTGATCCCGTAAACCGGTTCCAGGGCAAACACCACCGCCGCCGTGCGGGCCTTGATCACCGCCAGGCTGGCGACGAACAGACTGTGGGCGACGCCGGTGCAGAACACTCCAAGCAGGCCGATCCATAGCCAGTCGATGCCACGCACTTCACTCAATTGCGGTGCCGCCACGGGCAGCAGGCACAGCGCGACCACCACGTTTTGACACAGCGCGGCCTGTACCGGCGGGATCCGTCCGGAACTGGCCCGGTTGGTCAGCGACAGCAGGGCAAACAACAACCCGGAACCGACGGCCCAGAGCAGGCCGGTGGTGGCGCCGCTCGCCAGATCGAAGTCCGGTGTGACCAACACCAGCCCGACACTGACCAACACCACCAGCAGGATTTCATTGGCGCGAATCCGCTCGCGGAAGATCAGCCCTTCGAGGATTACGGTAAATGCCGGGAAACTGGCAAAACCCAGGGTCGCAATCGCCACGCCCGCCACCTTCACCGCAATAAAGAAACTTACCCAGTGCCCGGCCAACAGCAAACCGCTGAGCAGCAGGCGGCGCCAGTCCACGGCTTCAAGCTTCTGCCAACGGGTGTTGCTGGCGAAACGCGCAAAACCCGCGAGAGCCAGCACCGCAAACGCGGCCCGGCCAAAGACGATGACAGCAGGGGAGGCGGCGGCGAGTTTGCCGAACACACCGGTCAGGCCAAACATCAATGCGCCGATATGCAGGGCGCCAAGGGCGGTACGGGGTGTCATTGCAATCCTTGATCAATACAACCAACAGAGGGGCAGTCTAGAGCGCTGGCGGCGCACCTGTCTGTCGTCAGACTCGCCTCATTTGTCGCCAGCCTCGCGCCGCAGTTTGCCGGGGGAGGCGCCAAACTCGCGCAACACTGCGGCGGCGAAGGCGCTCTGTGAGCTGTAGCCGACCCGACTGGCAATCTCGCCGATGGGCAATGACGAATCCCGCAGCAATCCCACCGCGATATGCAGCCGCCGACTGCGGATGTAATCCATCGGCGTCTGCCCGCATTCAGCGACAAACCGTGCATGCAACCGGGCGCTGGACAACCCGGCGACACCGGCCAGGTCCGCCACTTGCAGCGGATACGCTGCATGCCGGTCGATGTGTGCATTCATCGCCGCATACGGCAGGCGTCGTCCTCCCACGCTGGCCGGTTTGGCGTTGTTGAGGCTGGCCAACAACAGCACGGCGCCTTGTTGCGCGATCAAGGGATCGTTGACCTGACTGCTCGCCAACCAACTGACCAATTGGCTCTGCCCGGCATCCAGAGGCAAGCGTCCGGCGTTGTCGAGCAGTCGGCGACTGGCCTCGGCGTGCTCGCCCAGCGACTGTGAAACCCATTGATCACTCGGCACATCCAGCACCAGGCAGCGGCTGCCATTGCTGCTGCCGCAGGCGTGATGGAAACCGGACGGCACCACCACGAAACTCTGCTGCACCACCTGACTGCCATGCCCGTCGACTTCGAAATCCAGCGCACCCGACAAGCCGAACACCAGTTGGGCGTGGTCGTGGCTGTGGACGATCAGGTCGTGGGTGTACTGGCGAAGTGTGAGGATCGGTCGCATCACCGCTCTCCTGGGCAAGATGACGCCAGTCTACACCGGCCGGTTGCTGTCACAGGAATGACTCAGCACTGTCATGGCCGATTAACCCGACCGGCGCAAGCTTGGAAAAACCATCGCAGAGGGTTGCCCATGACCAGCGCCGAGCTCGCCAAACCCAGTCGTAAGCAACGTGTGCGGACCTTGTGGATTTCTGATGTGCATCTGGGCACTCGAGACTGCCAGGCCGAGCACCTGTCGCAGTTTCTCAAGGGCTACCACGCGGACAAGATTTACCTGGTCGGCGACATCATCGATGGCTGGAAACTGCGCGGCGGCATGTACTGGCCTCAGGCGCACACCAACGTCATTCGTCGTTTGCTGACCATGAGCAAGCGCGGCACCGAAGTGATCTACGTCACCGGCAATCACGACGAGTTCCTGCGTCGTTATTCCAAGCTGATCCTGGGCAACATCCAGTTGGTCGACGAAGCCGTGCACGTCACCGCCGATGGCCGTCATCTGCTGGTGATCCACGGCGATCAGTTCGATGTCATCACCCGCTATCACCGCTGGCTGGCGTTCCTGGGGGACTCGGCCTACGAATTCACCCTGACCCTCAACCGCTGGCTCAACCACTGGCGCGCCCGTTATGGCTACGGCTATTGGTCGTTGTCGGCGTACCTCAAGCACAAGGTGAAGACCGCGGTCAGCTTCATCAGCGACTTCGAGGAAGCCATCGCCCACGAATGCGTGAAGCGCGAGTTGCATGGCGTGGTGTGCGGACACATTCACCATGCCGAGATTCGCAAGGTGGGCGAGGTGGATTACCTCAATTGCGGGGATTGGGTGGAGTCGTGTACGGCGTTGATCGAGCATTGGGACGGGTCGATCGAGCTGTATCGACTGGCGGATGCGCAGGCGCGGGAGGCGGAGTTGAAGGCGCTGAAGGTTGCTGAGCCTGCGTAGGTATGGCCTTTGTGGCGAGGGGGCTTGTCGGACCGCCGCATCGCCCCGTTCGGCGGCGAAGCCGTCGTAAACCGACGAATGAGGTCTGTCAGGAGTAACCGGCTGAATGGTTTTGGGGGGCGCTTCGCACCCCAACGGGGGCAAGCCCCCTCGCCACAGGGTCCTGTGAGGGGCATCAGGCCGGCGAATATTCTTCCATCGCCGCCCTGTAGATCGAGTTCTTCGGCTGCGCAAACAACCGTTCCATCATCGGCGTAAAGAAACTCAGTGGCAGCGTGTCATACGCCGGGTCAAAGGCCGCCGCATCGTATTTGGCACAGAACTCGATGGTCGCCTGATACTGCGGATGGTCCTTGAACTGCTCGCGCAAGTGCCGATCCATACCCAAATGATGGAAAAAGTAATAACCCTGGAAAATCCCGTGTTTCTCCACCATCCACAGATTCTCGGCACTGACAAACGGCTTGAGAATCGCCGCGGCGATGTCCGGATGGTTGTAGGAACCCAAGGTGTCGCCGATGTCATGCAGCAACGCACAGACTACATATTCCTCGTCACGGCCATCGCGCCAGGCGCGACTGGCGGTTTGCAGGGAGTGCGTGAGACGGTCCACCGGGAAGCCACCAAAATCGCCCTCCAGCAACTTCAGGTGCGCCACAATCCTGGAAGGCAATTGTTTCGCGTAGGCACTGAAATCCGCGGCGATGATCGCCCAGTCTTCCTGCGTGCCATCCTTCATGTGGGTGAAACGGGCGTTGGCATTCATCGACTATTCTCTCTTCGTGTTCTGGACGCTTGGTTAGAACGGTACGCGACCCAGAATCATGTCTCGGTACATGACAAAGTCGCCGAGCAGGCTATAAAGAGGATGCTGGAAGGTCGCAGGCCGATTCTTCTCGAAAAAGAAATGCCCGGCCCAGGCGAAGCTGTAACCCGCCAGCGGCAGGGCCCACAACAGCAGCCATGCGCCTTTGCCGATGGTCAGGGCAAGAATGAAGATGACCAGCGTCGTGCCGATGAAGTGCAGTCGTCGGCAAGTGCTGTCGCTGTGCTCGCTGAGGTAATACGGGTAGAACTCAGCAAAGCTGTTGAAACGTTTGATGTTTTCCACGACAGCGATCTCTGTGGTTATTGTTCTGATTGCAAGATGTTCTGCGGGTAGCTTATTTGAGTCTAGAGTGATCATTGGTATCAGCCAGTGACAATAGGCGCCACTTTAGTATCCTTCGAAAACTAGCCGCGTCAGACGGCTCACTGAACAGTAAGCAAACGCCATGAGCGAACGAACGACTTCTGCAAGCTGGGCGATGGGGATTGTCAAAGCACTGGAGATGGACGGCCTGGATTGCCGGGCACTGTTCAAGCAGCTAGGGCTCGACTACGCATCACTGGATGATCCGGATGCGCGATTCCCGCAAGATTCCATGACGCGGCTGTGGCAGCGCGCGGTCGAGCTGTCCGGCAACCCGGCGATCGGCCTGAACATGGGCAAGGTGGTGCGACCGGCGTCCTTCCATGTCGCCGGTTACGCCTTGATGTCCAGCCAGACCCTGGCCGAAGGCTTTCAGCGCCTGGTGCGCTATCAGCGGATCATTGCCGAAAGTGCCGACCTGAGTTTCCGTCTGCTGGATGAAGGTTATGCGCTGATTCTGACCGTCCACGGCGACCACCTGCCGCCGACCCGGCAAAGTGCCGAGGCTTCACTGGCCTGTGCGCTGGCGTTGTGCGGCTGGTTGACCGGGCGCACCTTGCAACCGCGCAAGGTGCTGATCCAGGGCGACCAACCTGTCGACCTCGAACCCTATAAACAAGCCTTTCATGCGCCGTTGCTGTTCAACGCACCTTACGACGCATTGATCTTCGAACGGGCCGACATGGAAGCGCCACTGCCGACCGCCAACGAGGCGATGGCGCTGTTGCATGACCGGTTTGCCGGTGAGTACCTGGCGCGGTTTTCCGAGAGCCGCGTGACGCACAAGGCGCGGCAGGTGTTGTGTCGTCTGCTGCCCCAAGGCGAACCCAAGCGCGATACCGTGGCGCAGACGCTGCACCTGTCGCAACGCACCTTGCAGCGACGCTTGCAGGAAGAGGGCACCAGTTTCCAGGCCTTGCTCGATGACACCCGGCGTGAATTGGCCGAGCAATACCTGGCCCAGCCGACCATGACGCTGCTGGAAACTGCCTACCTGCTGGGGTTCGCCGACCCGAGCAATTTCTTCCGCGCGTTCCGCCGCTGGTTCGATGCCACCCCCGGTGAGTACCGGGCGCACATGACCGAAGCGGCGGCGCAGGTCAGTGGCGCCAGAACGCAGGAATGCACAGAACAAACACCGTAATGATCTCCAGTCGGCCGAGCAGCATGCCGAACGAGAGAATCCACTTGGCGGCGTCCGGCAACGACGAAAAGTTACCCGACGGCCCGATGGTCGGACCCAGCCCCGGCCCGACACCCGACACGGTACTGGCCGCACCAGTCAGGGCGGTCATCCAGTCCACGCCGAGCAGTGAGAGCAGCAACGCGATGACGCAGATGGTGATGGCGAAGAAGAACGAAAAGGTCAGGATCGAACGCACGATTTCTTCGTCGAGACGGTGACCGTTGTACTTCTGCTTGATCACCGCGCGCGGGTGAATCAATTGGTTAAGGTTGGCCTTGAGCAGGATATAGGCGACCTGGAAGCGGAATATCTTGATCCCGCCCGCCGTCGAGCCCGAGCAGCCGCCGACAAAGCCCAGGTAAAAGAACAGCATCAGCGAGAAATTGCCCCACAGGCTGTAATCCCCCAGCGCAAAACCGGTGGTGGTGACCACCGATGTCACGTTAAACGCCACATGCCGCAAGGCGTCGAGCCAATGCAGTTGGGTGGTCCACCAGTACCAGGTGCCAAGCACCAGCCAGGTCACCAGCAACATGCCGAGCATCCCTTGAACCTGTTGATCCTTGATCAAGGCCCGACGGTTGCCGCGCAAGGTTGCGACGTACAGGGTGAAGGGCAGGCTGCCGAGAATCATGATGACAATCGCCACCCAGTGCACCGCCGGCTGCGTCCATTTGGCCAGCGACTGGTCCGAGGTGGAAAAGCCGCCGGTGGAGATCGCTGACATCGCGTGGTTGATTGCATCAAACAGGCTCATCCCGGCCCACCAGAGCGCCAGGCTGCCGATAATGGTGATGCCGACGTAAGCCGCCACGATCAGACGCGCCACCATGTGCGAGCGAGGCATGACCTTTTCCGAACGGTCTGAGGACTCGGTCTGAAACAGGCGCATGCCACCGATGCGCAGCAGCGGCAGAATCGCCACCGCCATGCCGATAAAACCAATGCCGCCTAGCCAGTGCAGCAGCGAGCGCCAGATCAGGATGCCGGGGGACATGGTGTCCAGGCCGCTGAGGACCGTGGAGCCGGTGGCGGTGATGCCGGACATGCTTTCGAAGATCGCGTCGGTGAAACTGACGTGTTGAGCCAGCATAAAAGGCAGCGCGGCGAAGAAGCAGACCACCAGCCAACTGCTGACGGTCAACAGATACATGTCCCGTGGCCGCAGGTGGATGTGCTCGGGACGACCGGGGATAACCATCGCCAGGCCGGCGACAAAGGTAATCATGCTCGACCACAGGAACGAGGGCAGCTCGTGGGTGCGCTCGAAGATCATCAGGGTCGCCATGGGCACGACCATGGCAATGGCCAGCGTGATCAGGAAGATGCCGATGATAAAACCAATGATCCGTAAGGTCGGCAACGCCATGAAATCCGCTCGGGCTGTGGTGGGAGTGGGCGCCATTCTACCTGCGGGGCAGGGCATGTAAACCGACGCCGCGTGCGCACTTGCAGCTAGAATAGCCAAACATTTTTCCAGGAGGTGGCCGATGCAGGCTCTCGACGCTTTGCTCAACCGTGTTTCCGTTCCACGACTGCTTGACCCGGCGCCAACTGCGGCGCAACGCGAAGTGCTGTTTGGCGCCGCCATGCGTGCCCCGGACCATGGTCATTTGCAGCCTTGGCGCTTTCTGACTGTCGAGGGCGCGGCACGTGAGCAAATGGGCGAGCTGCTGGCTGAAGCGGCGAAGCTGCAAGACAGCGAGGTGTCCGAAGCGGCACTGGACAAGGCGCGAAACGGCCCGCTGCGTGCCCCGTTGGTGGTGGTGGTGATTGCGCGGGTGCAGGATCACATCAAGTACCCGAAATCCGAGCAACTGTTGGCGGCGGGCTGTGCGGCGCACGGAATTTTGCTGGCGGCGTATGCGCAAGGGATTGGCGCGGTATGGCGCACCGGTGAACTGGCCTACTCGGCGCATGTGGCCAAAGGGCTGGGGTTGGCGGAAGGAGAAGAGGTGATTGCGTTCCTTTACCTCGGCACACCGCAGAAAGAACCGCGGGTGGCCGAGAAAGTCGACCTCGCCGAATTCGTCAGCGCGTGGCCCGGCAAGGCCTGAGTACACCCATCAAAATGTGGGAGCGAGCAGGTTCGCTCCCACAGGGGGGTTACGGTTGGACGACGACCCCCGGCACCAACGGCAATTCCAGACTGGCCACAAACCCGCCCTGGGGATGATTGGCCAGCACCAGACTACCGCCATGGCGCTCCGCCGCACGCCGCGCAATGGCCAATCCAAGGCCATGCCCGGCGGCTATCTGCCCCGGCGCTCGATAAAACGGCTCACCCAACTGATTCAAATGCTCGGCGTCCACGCCCGGCCCATGGTCACGCACGCTGACCACAATGCGCTCACCCTGACGCACGGCCTGCACTTCAATCGACTGCCCCACCGGGTTAAAGCGCTGGGCGTTGCGCAGCAGATTATCGACAGCGCGCTCGATCATCGTCGGCCAGCCCTTGAGGTTCAGTTGCGGCTCCGCCTCCAGGCGTACATTCTGTTCCGGTGAACCCAGTTGCGCATCCTTTTGCAGCGTATGAAGCAACGCGTTGAGGTCGACCTCTTCGGCACTGGCGTTGTCGGCATCGACCCGCGCCAGCACGAGGATTTCGCTGATCAACGCCTCCAGCCGGTCGCATTCGCGGGTCAGGCGCGGCCAGAGTTTTTCCCGTTCTTCAGGGTTGGCCCGTTCCGCCAATGCCAGGGCAATGCGCAGTCGGGCGAGCGGGGAGCGCAATTCATGCGACACATCGCGCAGCAACTGCCGCTGGCTGCCGATCAAGCTTTGCAGGCGTGAGCCCATGCGGTTGAAGTCATTGGCCAGCACGCCGAACTCATCGCGCCGGTTGGCCAGTTTCACCAGGCTGTTCTGCTGATATGTGGTTTGCCCCAAGTCATGCACGGCACCGCGCAAACGGCTGAGCGGGCGGGTGATCGACAGCGTGACGAACAGGCTGAACAAGGTCAGCACCACCAATGCGATGCCCAGCGCACTCAACGGCCACAGCAGGCTTTCGCGGTGCCAGGAATCCAGTTCAGGGTGCGGGATGCGATAAATCAGCAGGTAGGTGTCGCCGGTTTTTTCGCTGGTGTATTCCGCGGTCAAACGGCGCCATGGCAGACGCCGATCATCGTTGTTCTGCCGGGCTTCGAACGCGGCTGCGCGACGCGGGAAGGTGCCGCGGACGACCGGGTCGCCGCTTTCGTTCAGCACCTGAACGTCGATGTGATATTGACGTTTGCGCTGTTCCAGAATGTCCTGGGCGGCTTCTTCACCTTGGGATTCGTAGGTTTGCGTCCACTCTTGCGCCAGGGTATTGAGGCCCGGATGGCGGCTGAGGATCCACGCGTCCTGGTTGAGCATGTGCCCCAGCAGAATGGAAAGCCCTGCCACCAGAGCGATGGCCAGCCAGAAGCTGGCCAGGATACGCCAGAACAATGAACGCACAGAAAATCCTCAAGCTGACGCAAATCCCTGTGGGAGCGAGCCTGCTCGCGAAAGCGGAGGGTCATTCAACAATGATGTCGATTGACACTCCCTCTTCGCGAGCAGGTTCGCTCCCACATTAGATTGGGGGGTAACAGACCCAACGGGTTGGCCGTTGGGTCCGGGGTCAGCGCATTATTGCGCTTTTTGCGGTTGTTGCGCTTTCCAGGCCTTGAACTCGGCCCACTCGGCGCGACGCTCAGCCTGCTTTTTCTGGATCTCGTCGAATTTCTTCTGTTGATCCGGTTTCAGCACGGCGCGTACATCGGCTTCGGCTTTCTGATGCTTGGCGGTCATTTCGTCTTTCAGGGCTTTCTGGTCGGCTGGCGAGAGTTTCTCCAGGTACTTGTCGACCAGTTGCTTACGCTCGTGCATCTGCTCGCCCATGATCTTGCGGATCTGCTCGCGCTGTTCGCGGCTCAGGTCCAGCTGACTGTACGGGCCTTTGCCGTGCATGCCGTGCATCTGACCGCCGTGGCGCGAGCCGTCCATCGGCCCACCCATCGGGCCGGTGCCTTCAGGCATGGCCATGGCAACGGTCGGCAAAGCGGCGGCGAACATCAGAGCGATAAGAGTCTTGCGCATGGTGAATCTCCTTGTCTCGTTCCCGGTACGTTCCGGATGAGTACAGATTACGCAGATCAAGGTCAGCGGCAGTCAGCGGAGCGTAAAGCTTGGGTAAAGACGATTTCTCGCCAACCTGACAAAACGGCCTGCTGGACACAGGTTGCACCTGGCTAGTTACAGGCTGTAGTAGTAACCACGGCTGCGCAGCGCAACGATGCGCGGGCGGCCGTCGGGGTGCGGGCCGATTTTCTTGCGCAGGTTGCTGACGTGCATGTCCAGGCTGCGGTCGTACAGGGTCAGCTTGCGGCCGAGGGCGATCTGCGCCAGTTCCTGTTTGTCCAGCGGCTCGCCGGGCTGCTTGAGCAGGGCTTCAAGCAGACGGCTTTCGGAGACGGTGAGGGTGAATTCCTGTTCATCGATGCTGACCACGCCGCGCACCGGGCTGAAACACAGATCGCCCAGTTCCAGTTGGCTGGACACTGCCGCCGGATGGCTGCGACGCAATACGGCGCGCAGGCGGGCTGTCAGTTCACGTGGGTCGCAGGGTTTGGCCAGGTAATCGTCGGCGCCCAGTTCCAGGCCGAGGATGCGGTCCAGTGGCTCGCCGCGAGCTGACAGCATCAGCACTGGCAGGTCCGGGTGATCGCTGCGCAATTGCTTGAGCAACTCCAGACCGCTGCCGTCCGGCAGCATCACGTCCAGCACCACGGCGGCGGGAGAGGTTTCAGCCAACGCGCGGCGGGCACTCTGGCCATCGTGGCAGGCACGGACCTGAAAGCCTTCCTGGCTCAACCAACTGCTCAGGAGCTCGCACAGCTCCTGGTCATCATCAATTAGTAACAGCTCGCTCATGAATCACTCAATTTAGCCATTGCCGACGTTTTCTGGTGGCACCACTGGCGAAGATACCGCAGAGCAGGGCCAATAGCGCTACTCCACCGCCGATAACAAACCATTGCTGCTGATCAGTCAGCAGACGTGGCAACGGGCTACTGGCCTGCACTTCCTTGAGTTGCAGCTTGAGGCGCTGATTCTCTTGGCGCAACCGGCTCAGTTGAGCGCTTTCGCGTTCGGCATCGGTATTTTGCAGTTGCTTGTTCAATTCTTCCCGTTGCTGCTCGCTGACCTTCAAGCGTTGCTGCAACTCGCTAATCTGGCTGCCGGCGCTCAGGGACAGCGGCGTCGAATTACCGCCCTCGGCACCTTCTTCACCGTGGGCCGGGGCCATGATCGACAACGTCACCAACAACAGACACAACGGACCCTTGCGCATCGCGACTCCTGATTCCAATCGAGTATTGGGCAGGTTGTCGGCAGGCAAACGAGAATAATGAGCGTTGAGAGCGCGATGAACCGACAAGGTTCACCGCGCGGGGGCATTTTGGGGGGAAAGTTATGGCAGGACTTGCTTGAACGGCTTGACCGAAACGTTGGCGTAGACGCCTGCGGCGATATACGGATCAGCGTCGGCCCAGGCCTGTGCGGCGCTCAGGGAATCGAATTCGGCGACGATCAGGCTGCCGGTGAAACCCGCGGCGCCCGGATCATTGCTGTCGACTGCCGGGTTCGGACCGGCCAATACGATGCGGCCTTCGCCCTTGAGCACTTGCAGGCGCTCAAGGTGGGCAGGGCGCGCGGCCAGTCGGGCTTCCAGCGAGTTGGCGACGTCTGTGGCAACGATTGCGTAGAGCATGTCAGTCCTCGGTTTTTGGCGTAGTGGTGTCGGTATCGTGCAGGTGGCGGGACAGGTAGATGCCCTGGCCGACCAGGAACAGCAGCGTCATGCCCAGGCTGCCGAAGACTTTGAAGTCGACCCAGTAGTCCTGGAAGGTGAACGCGACGAACAGGTTGGCGGCGCCGCAAAACAGGAAGAAAGCGATCCAGGCGATGTTCAGGCGCGTCCAGACGGGCTCCGGCAGGGTCAGCGCGTGACCCATGATGCGCTTGATCAGCAGGCTGTCACCGACGAAGTGGCTGCCAATGAATGCCAGGGCGAACAACCAGTTCACCACCGGCGCTTTCCACTTGAGGAAGGTTTCGCTGTGGAACGCCAGGGTCAGGCTACCGAAGACCAGGCAGGCAATGAGGGTCAGCCACTGGCTCTTCTCAAGCTTGCGCTGCTTGAAGAACAATGTGCCGTAAACCACCAGCGAACTGATGATCAACATCGCGGTGGCGCTGTAGATACCGCCTACAGTCAACTCATGACCGCCGATGTCGACGACCCGTGGGTCAAGTTTGAAGACGATGAAAAACAACAGGAGCGGGATGAAATCGATGAATTGTTTCACAGTGGCAGCCAGAAGCAGGATGTGGCGGCATAATAACAAACATATGGGCGCGCGATAGCGCCAGCTGATTTGAGGTAACAAAGTCCCGTGAATGTTGATTTGCACTGCCATAGCACGGCCTCCGATGGCGCCCTGGCGCCTGCGGTACTGGTTGCGCGTGCGTTCGAGAAAGGCGTGCGAGTCCTGGCCTTGACCGATCACGACACCCTCGAGGGCCTCGATGAGGCCCGCACAGCCGCGACGGCGCTGGGGATGCAACTGGTCAACGGCGTCGAATTGTCCTGCACCTGGGGCGGCGCGACCATTCACGTTTTGGGTTATGGATTTGATGTCACGGCGCCGCCGTTGGTCGAGGCGATTGCAAAATTGCACGATGGCCGTTGGCTACGGTCCGAAGAAATAAGCCGCAAGCTGGCGTTGAAAGGCATGCCGGGGGCGCTGGAAGGGGCCCGTGCCCTGCAGCAGGAACTGGGCGACAGCGGCAACGCGCCGGCCCGCCCGCACTTCGCCGACTGGATGGTGCGTGAAGGGTTTGTAAAGGATCGCGCCGAAGCCTTCCGCAAATGGCTGGGCGCCGGCAAGCTGGGCGACGTCAAGCAACACTGGCCGACCCTGGAAGAGACCGTCGAAACCCTGCGCGCGGCGAAGGCCTGGGTCAGCCTGGCGCATCCCTGGCACTACGATTTCACTCGCAGCAAGCGTCGCCGCCTGATTTCTGACTATATTCAAGCCGGGGGCCACGCGATTGAAGTGGTCAATGGCCATCAGCCCGCCGAACAAGTGGGCAGCCTGGCGATTCTTGCTCGTGAGTTCGGTCTGCTGGTCAGCGCCGGCAGTGATTTTCATGGCCCTGGAGGCTGGTCCGAGATTGGCGAATATCGCCCGCTCCCGGAGGATCTGCCACCACTGTGGTGTCGATTCAAACATGACCCAATTATTGCCGCCGTCTGAACAGGTAGAGAATGTGAGTCAATTTTTCCAGATTCATCCGGAAAACCCGCAAGCGCGCCTGATCAAACAGGCAGTCGAGATCATCCGCAAAGGCGGGGTGGTGATTTATCCCACAGACTCGTCCTACGCCATTGGTTGCCAGATCGGCGACAAGAATGCCGTGGAGCGCGTGCGCCGGTTGCGTGGGCTGGATGACAAACACAACTTCGCGCTGATTTGCAGCGACCTGTCGCAGCTGGGGGTGTTTGCCAAGATCGATACAGGCACGTTCCGCCTGCTCAAGGCGCACCTGCCAGGGCCGTACACCTTCATTCTCAACGCCACCCGCGAAGTCCCGCGGCTGTTGTTGCACCCGAAAAAACGCACCATCGGCCTGCGGGTCCCGAGCCATCCAATCGCCCTGGCGCTGTTGGAAGAGCTCGGTGAGCCGCTGATGAGCGTGACCCTGATCATGCCGGGCGACACCGACCCGCTGACCGACCCGTTCGAAATGCGTCAGTTGCTTGAACATCAAGTCGACCTGATCATCGATGGCGGATTCGGCGGGATCAAGGCCTCCACCGTAATCAATCTCGCCGACGGCGAGCCGGAAGTGATCCGTGTCGGTTGCGGCGACCCTGCGCCGTTCATGGCCGAGGCATAGATGTCCGCAGTAGAACCCGCAGTCGACAGTCAGGCCGGAGCCCAGCAAGAGCTGCCCTTCGCGATGGTGTATGGCCAGGCGGTACTGGAAATGCCGCTGGACCTGTACATCCCGCCGGATGCGCTGGAGGTGTTTCTCGAGGCCTTCGAAGGTCCGCTCGACCTGTTGCTGTACCTGATCCGCAAACAGAACATCAACATCCTCGACATCCCGGTGGCGGAAATTACCCGCCAGTACATGGGCTATGTCGAGTTGATGCAATCGGTGCGCCTGGAGCTGGCCGCCGAGTACCTGGTGATGGCCGCGATGCTGGCCGAGATCAAGTCGCGGATGCTGTTGCCCCGCGCCGAAACCATCGAAGACGAAGAAGATGACCCGCGCGCCGAGCTGATCCGGCGCTTGCAGGAATACGAACGCTTCAAGGCGGCCGCTGAAGGCATCGACGGCCTGACCCGTGTCGGTCGTGACGTCGTGGTACCCAAGCTGGATGCCCCGGAAGCCCGGGCGCGCAAACTGTTGCCGGACGTGCGCCTGTCTGAGTTGCTGTTGTCCATGGCCGAGGTCCTGCGCCGTGGCGACATGTTCGAAAGTCACCAGGTCAGTCGCGAGGCGCTGTCTACCCGCGAACGCATGAGCGATGTGCTGGATCGGCTCAAGGGCGGCGGTTTTGTGCCCTTTGTCGAGCTGTTCACCGCCGAAGAGGGGCGACTCGGGGTGGTGGTGACCTTTATGGCCATCCTCGAACTGGTCAAGGAATCCTTGGTCGAGCTGGTGCAGAATGAGCCGTTCGCAGCGATCCACGTGCGGGCCCGAGCCGAATAACGAGTTGAATCATGAACCTGACTGAACCCCGCGAGCTGGCGCCATTGCTTGAAGCCTTTTTGTTGGCCTCGGGAAAGCCGCAATCGCTTGAACGCCTGTTCGAACTCTTCGAAGAGGGCGAGCGGCCGGAGCCGCCGGTTTTCAAGAAAGCGCTGACGATCCTGGCCAAGTCCTGTGACGGGCGCGCTTTCGAGCTGAAAGAAGTTGCCTCCGGCTACCGCCTGCAAATCCGCGAAAAGTTTTCGCCGTGGGTCGGGCGTTTGTGGGAAGAGCGGCCGCAGCGATATTCCCGCGCCATGCTCGAAACCATTGCGCTGATCGCCTATCGCCAGCCGATCACCCGGGGCGAGATCGAAGACGTGCGGGGCGTGGCGGTCAACAGTCAGATCGTCAAGACGCTGATGGAGCGTGAGTGGATCCGCATCGTCGGTTACCGCGATGTGCCCGGCAAACCGGCGATGTTCGCGACCACCAAGGCGTTTCTCGATCACTTCAACCTGAAAAACCTCGACGACCTGCCGCCGCTGGCTGAACTGCGCGAGCTGGAACCGGACCCCGTGCTCGATTTCGACGACGCGCCCGTGCCTGCCAGCCTGCAAGAGTTGGCGGACGCCAGCGCCGAGCCGGAAGAACCCAAGGAAGAAACCAGTTTCCACACGTTGTTGCTGGAGCTGGACACCATGGAGGAGGGGCTCAAGACCGACTTCGACGATTTGTTACGCGATGGCGAGATGACCGCGTTTGAACCTGAAGTCGGCGGTGAACTTCAGGTTGAGCCCGAGGCAACAGCCGAAGCAGAGCCGGAACCGGAGCTCGAAGACGACGTTCTGGGCGTCGCCGAGGCTCGCGAAAAACTATTGGCCGCCGTTGCCGCCCTCGAACAACCGAAACCCGAGCCCGAGCCCGAGCCCGAATTGAGCGACGAAGAAGCCGAAGCCCGGGCGCTGGCCGAAGCCATCGAAGCCGAACGCCGCGAGTTCGACGACTGACCCGGATTTTGTAGACACTACAACCCCCTGTGGGAGCGAGCAGGCTCACTCCTACAAAAGGGGGCTTGTGATGCCACCGGTCGGCGGAAAAACAGGTAACTCTGTGTTCATCAGCTAGTCTCTGATGCGCAAATGCCCACATGAGCGTATGATTCGCGACCCTTCGGCGATCCCTTCGCCCAAGTTGAACAGATTTACATCGCTTCAGGCCCCTCACTCAGAGCTGCCTGAACAGACCACACCGGGAGGTGCCCAGATGAGTATCAACGACCAGAAAGACGACCAGGAAATCGGCCCAGCAGGCGAAAAACTGCAGAAAGTCCTCGCCCGTATCGGCGTCGGCTCTCGCCGTGACGTAGAAGCCTGGATCAGCCACGGCCGCATCAAGGTCAATGGCAAAGACGCCACGCTCGGTCAGCGTGTCGACATGCATGACGCCATCACCATCGATGGCCGCGTGATCAAGCGCGAAGAAGCCGCCGAGTCGGTACGCCGCGTGATCATGTACAACAAGCCCGACGGTGAAATCTGCACCCGCCTCGACCCGGAAGGCCGTCCGACCGTATTCGACAAGATGCCGAAACCGAAAGAAGGTCGCTGGATCAACATCGGCCGTCTGGACATCAACACCACCGGCCTGCTGATGTTCACCACCGACGGTGAACTGGCTAACCGCCTGATGCACCCTTCCTACGAAATGGACCGTGAATACGCGGTACGTGTGCGTGGCGAAGTCGACGACGAGATGATCGAGCGTCTGAAAGCAGGCGTCGTCCTCGAAGACGGCCCGGCCAAGTTCACCGACATCAAGCAGGCACCAGGCGGCGAAGGTTTCAACCACTGGTACCACTGCGTGGTAATGGAAGGTCGCAACCGCGAAGTTCGTCGTCTGTGGGAATCCCAGGGCCTGGTGGTCAGCCGTCTGAAGCGCGTGCGTTTCGGTCCGGTGTTCCTCAACTCCGACCTGCCGATGGGTCGCTGGCGCGAAATGAGCCAGTACGAAGTCGACATTCTGAGTGCTGAAGTTGGCCTGACGCCGGTTGCCATGCCGCAAATGAACGCGAAGAGCAAAGACAAGCTCGACCGTATGCAGCGTAAATCGTCGCGTCCGATGGGCAAGACCGAGCGCGTGCGTTCGTTGCGTCCAGCCATCGGTAACCAGACCGCTGCTACGCCGCGTGATACCCGCGAGCCGCATTTCGAAGGCGAGCGTCCAGCCCGCAAGCCAGCAGCACCTCGTGCTGATGGCGAGCGCGGTCCACGCACGCCACGTCCGGCCAACGGTCGCACCGAGCGCGGCGAAGGCCGTGGTGCGCCAAGCGGCGGTCGCAGTGATCGCGGTGCTCCGGCAGGTCGTGGTGAGTCGGGTCGCGGTACGCCAGTGGCCGACCGTCCTGGCGATACCAAGCGCCCGGCCAAGCCAGCGCCGAAGAAACGCCCAGGTATCGTCCTGGTCGACAAGGACGCGCCATCGGGCAAGCGCCGCGGTGCGCCAGCCGGTTCGGGCCAGCGTCCGGGCTTTGGTCGTCGCAAGCCTGAGTAATCGGTAAGCGCCACATAAAAAACGCCATCCCTCGGGATGGCGTTTTTTTTGGCTTGGCTTAAGTGCGGGGTTGAATGACCGGGCGTCTTCGCGAGCAGGCTCGCTCCCACATTTGATCGCATTTCCCCGAGAGAACTCGGTCACCTGTGGGAGCGAGCCTGCTCGCGAAGACGCCAGTTGCAGCACCTCCTTTTCAACGGCTAGAACACAAACCGCCCATCAAACACCGGCTCGTCATCCAGCGCCAACACGCCACCGGAGAAGATCAAATCCAGATGATGGCTACCCTTGGCGCCACCGCCCAACCCAAGGTGCAGCCCGCAATGGCGCTCCTCGAACCCGGCATTGCGCGCATACAAGGCTTTCACGCCCTCATTGGTGCCAATCCCCAGTTCTTCAATCCGTCGATTCGACGGATTGGCCTCCAGGTATTTATTGAAGTCATGTTCCAGCCCCGGCACCTCGGTGGCGATTTTGCGGATGGTCGAGTTCTCGATCCATAACTCCAGCGGTGATTCCAATACTCCGTATTTGCGGGCAAACGGAATCGTACTGAGAAAAGTCCCCATGAACTTCACCTGCCCATTAATCGCTTCGCTGTGCGTGGCGATTTCACCGGGTGCCAAATCAAAGTTGCCGATGCCATTGATGTCAGTCCACTTTTTAATGCTGTTCAGCGGAGCGTCAAACCAGGAGCCGTGTTCATCTTTGAAGCTTAACGTCGTGGCCTGGGACAGGCGCTGGATCAAATGGCTGTTCAACCCGGCAATGCGTTGCGGGGTGACGCTGAAGGTGTCGTAGAAGTAATCGCCGTAATCCTTGAATAGCAGCGACTTCTTCCAGTTCTCGGCCATCACGCCATGCAGTGCGCGGACAAACTCCGGGCCTTCGGGGCGTGGGTTGGGCAGGGTGGAAGAGTCGTAGAAAAAAATGTACAGATCGCAGTCGGCGATGGCCTGGGCCAGTAAAGCCGGGGGCTCCAGATCAAGGCGTAGCGTGTTGAAGCGCAAGGGGTGGCGGTCACCGGCGTGTTCGGCAATAGCGCCGGTCAGCGCCTCGTAATCGGCGGTGTGGCCAAGCAAGACCTTCGCCGGGTTGATGCCGGCAAGGGCTGGGTGCTGTTCGAGGTAGTAGAGAAAATGCGTAATGGCGCGATGCTTATCCATGCTGTCCTCCGTGACAAACCGGTAAAAAGTGGCAGGCACAACCGGCCGGATTACGCCTGCCGGGAGGTCTTACAGAGGCCACATCGCCGTGCCGAACGGAACTACCGCGTCGGCTTGCATCATTTCTACGGCGGCTTCATGGGTCGGTGCTTCAAACCAATCGTCCAGTTGCAGTTCAGTTTCCAAGTCTTTATCCAGTGCTTGCATGGTGAAACTCCTTAATGACTTTTGAGTAGAAACAACTTGCCGGTCGATGCGGCTCGGCAAGTCGCTGCAAACCTAGTTGAGGGATTTTTATAATGCAAAAAAATAATCAAATAAGATGTTCAGTGAACTGTTTAGTTTGTTTCTTTTAAGGGTTATTTATTAATAGAAAACAAAAACTAACTCGGCTTTTTCCTTAGGAAGCTTCCTATCGTCAATTTGCAGTCGTCCTACAGATAAATCCGATTTGGAAAAATATCGTTACGCCGTGTAAAGAAATGCTGACGAAATATCGCCTGAAACCCCGTGGGTTGACGCTTACGGAACGGGTGTAAGGAAAAGCTGCCGAAATCAATCCGATCAACCATCGCCCAAGGCTCTGGGCCGCTTGTTTCAGCGTCGCAGGAAGGGTCAGATGCGCCCCATGCCTGTCGTGCAGGTGCATAACAAGAAGGAGGCGCAATGTACGCCGTGATTCAAACCCAACTCTCCCCGTGGGGCGATTTTTCAATCGTTCCCGTCAATGATCCGCAAGGGTCTGACTCTTTATTTGCAGCCGCCCGAGATACTCGGGGCGGACACCGGCAATCCCGGCTTACAACACGCTGATCCAGCGGGTCTGGCAGCAGGGGGTTAGCGGTGTACAATGCGCCGCGTTTTACCTGTGACCTCCTGCGCAAATGCGCAAACCTCAAGGCTATCCGCCTTGTTCACTCCGCCACGCCACGAGTGTGCCGGGTTCGATTTCGTCACAGATAAAAACAAACAGGTGACGCATGAACGTTGTAACGATGCAGAACGTGAGACCCTTTTCATGAGTGGACAAAACTCGCAGTCAGGCGAGCTGAAGCGCGGCCTGAAAAATCGCCACATTCAATTGATCGCCCTCGGTGGTGCGATCGGTACCGGTTTGTTCCTCGGCTCGGCCGGGGTCCTGAAATCCGCTGGCCCGTCGATGATCCTCGGCTACGCCATCTGCGGCTTCATCGCGTTCATGATCATGCGCCAGCTCGGCGAAATGATCGTTGAAGAGCCCGTCGCCGGTTCCTTCAGTCACTTTGCGCACAAATACTGGGGCGGTTTCGCCGGCTTCCTGTCAGGCTGGAACTGCTGGATCCTGTACATCCTGGTGGGCATGTCGGAGCTGACCGCGGTCGGCAAATACATCCACTACTGGGCGCCGGACATCCCGACCTGGGTCTCGGCAGCCGGCTTCTTCGTGCTGATCAACCTGATCAACCTGGCCAACGTCAAAGTCTTTGGCGAGGCCGAGTTCTGGTTCGCGATCATCAAGGTCGTGGCCATTGTCGGCATGATTGCCCTGGGCAGCTATTTGCTGGTCAGCGGTAACGGCGGTCCGCAAGCGTCGGTCAGCAACCTGTGGTCCCACGGTGGGTTCTTCCCGAACGGTGTCAGCGGTCTGGTGATGGCCATGGCGATCATCATGTTCTCCTTCGGCGGCCTGGAAATGCTCGGTTTCACTGCGGCTGAAGCCGACAAGCCGAAAACCGTGATCCCGAAAGCCATCAATCAGGTGATCTACCGGATCCTGATTTTCTACATCGGCGCGCTGGTCATTCTGTTGTCGCTGACGCCATGGGACAGCCTGCTGGCGACCCTCAACGCGTCCGGTGATTCCTACAGCGGCAGCCCGTTCGTGCAAGTGTTCTCGATGCTCGGCAGCAACACCGCCGCGCACATCCTCAACTTCGTGGTACTGACTGCGGCGTTGTCGGTGTACAACAGCGGCACCTACTGCAACAGCCGTATGCTGCTGGGCATGGCCGAACAGGGCGATGCGCCGAAGGCCTTGTCGAAGATCGACAAGCGCGGCGTGCCGGTGCGTTCGATCCTCGCTTCGGCGGCGGTGACGCTGATTGCGGTGCTGTTGAACTACCTGATCCCGCAAAACGCGCTGGAACTGCTGATGTCGCTGGTGGTTGCGACCCTGGTGATCAACTGGGCGATGATCAGCTTCTCGCACTTCAAGTTCCGCCAGCACATGAACAAGACCCAGCAAACGCCGCTGTTCAAGGCGCTGTGGTACCCGTACGGGAACTACATCTGCCTGGCGTTCGTGGTGTTCATCCTGTGCGTGATGCTGCTGATTCCGGGGATCCAGATCTCGGTGTACGCGATTCCGGTGTGGGTCGTGTTCATGTGGATCTGCTACGGCATCAAGAACAAGCGCAGTGCGCAGCACGCGTTGCAGGCTTCGGTGAAATAACGCCGTACGCAGAAACGACAAACCCGGCCAATGCCGGGTTTGTTGTTTTCATCGCGAGCAGGCTCGCTCCCACAGTTGATCTGCGGCGTGCCGGAGAGCTTATTCGCGGTATCCTGCGCACTCTGAATACGGACGCTTTTCCATGCTGGTGATTTCCAACAACGTGCATCTGCCGGATGCCGAGATCGAGTTGACGGCCATTCGCGCGCAAGGCGCCGGCGGGCAGAACGTCAACAAGGTTTCCAGCGCCGTGCACCTGCGCTTCGACATTCCTGCCTCGTCCTTGCCTGAGTTTTACAAGGAGCGGTTGCTGGCGCTGCGTGACAGTCGCATCACCAGCGAAGGCGTGTTGATCATCAAGGCCCAGCAATACCGCACACAGGAAGCCAATCGCGCCGATGCGCTGGAGCGCTTGACCGAGCTGATCATCAGCGCGACCAAGGTCGAAAAGAAGCGTCGCCCGACCAAACCGACGCTGGGTTCAAAAAAACGTCGACTCGAATCGAAGACCAAGCGCGGCAGCATCAAGGCCGGACGCGGCAAGGTCGATTTTTAACGCGCCCGCGCTTCGCGTTGCTTCGGCGCTTGCCGGTACAAGTAAACGCTCAATGCCAAACCGCTGAGTGCGGCAATCGCGGCAAACAGAAAGATCGACGCAAAACCAAACCCGGCCGCAATGGCACCGGCCAATGGCCCGGTAATCCCCAGCGACAAATCAATGAACAGCGAATAAGCCCCGACCGCCGCGCCACGGCTGGAGGCCGGCACCAGGTTGACCGCCTCTACGCCGAGCGCCGGAAACACCAGCGAAAATCCGAAACCGCTCAGCGCTGCACCGGCCAACGCCCAATGGGCATCCGGCGCGAGCCACAGCAGCAGCAACCCCAGCGTTTCCACGGACAGGCAGGCAATCGCCACGCGAAACCCGCCGAGGCGGTTGATCAGGTTGCCGAACAACAGGCGCGCACCGATGAAGCTGGCGCCGAACAGGCTCAGGCACAACACCGCGTTGTCCCAGTGTTGCGTGGCGTAATACAAGGTGATGAAAGTGGCGATGGTGCCAAAGCCTATGGAGCCCAACGCCAGACCGCAGCCGTGTGGCAGCACCCGCCCCAGCACATGCATGAACGGCAAGCGTTCACCGACCACAATCGGCGCGGCGGTTTTTGGCCAGGCCAGCGCCAGGCCCAGCACGGCCAGCAGCACGATGCTCACGCCCATGCTCCACAAGCCCAACTGATGAACCAGCAGCACCCCCAGCGGCGCGCCGACGGCCAGTGCGCCGTAGCTGGCAATGCCGTTCCAGGAAATCACCTTGGCGGTGTTGGCCGCGCCGACCCGGCCGATACCCCAGCCAATCGATCCCGAGCCGACCAGGCTTTCCGCGCTGCCGAGCACCAGGCGGCCAATCAACAGGCTGATCAAGCTCACGGTCGGCAGGCTCTGCGTCCAGGCCGAAACCAGCATGAACACACCGCTCAAGCCGCAACCGGCCAGGCCGTACATCACCGCCAGTTTGCTGCCCTTGTTGTCGATGATTTTCCCGGCGTAAGGACGGCTGAGCAGGGTGGCCAGGTATTGCACGCTGATCACCAGGCCGGCGATGACCGCGCCGAAACCCAGGTCGCTGTGGACGTAGCCGGGCAATACGGCCAGGGGAATGCCGATATTCAGGTAGCCGATGAAGGTAAACAGAACGATGGAAACGACTTGCAGCGTGACCGCCAGGGGGCGCTGGTTTTCAGACATGGGTAAAGGTCCACGGGAAAGCAGGATAGATAGGCTGCTTATGATAGCGGCGCGAGCGCTCGCGGGTCGTGGAAAAAGTAAAACTATTTGCCGGGCGGCGTGGTTCAGGGCTTGGCGGGGGCAACCAGTTGCGTCGTGACCAGGGCGGCCAGGGCGTTTTCCTGAGTGCCGAAGCGGGCGAGCAGTGCGGCTTGTTTCTCGGGGGAGAGTCGGTTCCAGATCTCGATCATCTTCTCGGCAGTGCCGATCAGGACGCTGGCTTGGGTCTCGCTGAATTCATCGGTCATGGTGTGAAGCTCGGGGTTCAGGCGGTGTGGAAAGCGCATGTTAGCGCTTTCCACACGGTCTGGCATTGCAGGTGTTTCAGTCTTCGCTGTCGGCCTGGCGGCGTTCAGTGGCTTCTTTGGGCTCGGGCTGTTGGGCGCCGGCTTGTTGCGTGGTTGTCTGCTCAGTTTCGTGCAGGCTTGGGAAGGGGAGATTAGGGATCTCGTGCATGGTTCGCGCTCCTCGCAAAGTCTGTTGATAGATCTGGTAGATCCGCGCTTTTAAAAAGCTTGGGCAGGATACAGCACTGAAAATGACAATCAGACTTTTATATCCATTTGTTGCGACGGATGGGATTGTCTAGACAGGTCTGGAAGAGGGAACAACACAAAACAACAGTGGGAGCGAGCCTGCTCGCGAAAGCGGTGGATCAGTCAATGTTGATGTCGACTGACACACCGCTTTCGCGAGCAGGCTCGCTCCCACAGTTGATGGTGCAATGGCTGGGGTTATTTGCAGACTTCAGCAATCGCCTCAGCCAGCAAATCCAGACGCGTTGCATCAATCCCGGCCACGTTGGCCCGGCCGGAGTTGACCATGTACACGCTGTGATGATCGCGCAGATGTTTAACCTGCTCCGCCGTCAACCCGGTGTAAGAGAACATCCCGCGTTGCACGCCAATGTGCGCAAAACGCTCACGCAAACCATGGGGTTCCAACGCCTCGACCAAGCCACTGCGCAACTGGGCGATGCGCAACCGCATGGCTTCCACTTCGTCGGCCCAGAGGCTTTTCAGTTCCGGGTCGCCAAGAATGGTTGCGACCACGGCGGCACCATGATCCGGCGGCGTCGACCACAGATTGCGGGCGATGTTGGCCAGCTGGCTGCGGATGTCCACAAGCTTGTCAGCGGTTTTTGCGCAGACAATCAGCGCGCCGGTGCGGTCGCGGTACAAGCCGAAGTTCTTCGAGCAGGAACTGGTGATCAGCACTTCCGGCAACGCGTCAGCGAACAGACGGGTCGACCAGGCATCCTGTTCCAGGCCATCGCCGAAGCCTTGGTAGGCGAAGTCGATCAATGGCACCAGGTCACGACTGCGCACCACGTCCAGCACTCGGCGCCAGTCGTCATGGGACAGATCGAAACCGGTCGGGTTGTGGCAGCAGGCGTGCAGCAACACCACGTCGCCCTTCGGCGCTTCGCTCAGTACCGCGAGCATGGCGTCGACGTCGAGGCGATTGTCGCTGCCCACGTACGGGTAATGACTGACCTTGACCCCGGCCGCCGCGAAAATCGTCTCGTGGATCGGCCAGGTCGGGTTGCTCAACCACACGCCACGGCCCGGCAGGCACTGGGCGATGAAGTCGGCACTCAAGCGCAATGCGCCGGTGCCGCCCGGGGTCTGGGTCGCGCCAGCGCGTTGCTCGGAGATCAGCGCGGAGTCCGCGCCGAGCACCAACTCACTGATGGCTTTGCCGAAGGCCGGTTCGCCGTGACCACCGATGTAGGTCTTGGTGGTCTGGCGATCGACCAGACGCTGCTCGGCCAGCTTCACCGACTGCGGAATCGGCGTCAGGCCCTGGGCATCTTTATAGACGCCCACGCCGAGGTCGAATTTGCGCGGGTTCGGATCCTGCGCATAGGCTTCCATCAAGCCGAGAATCGGATCGCCGGGAACTCGACCTATGGCGTCGAAATGCATTATTTGCGGCCCTCGGCGTCCTTGGCCACTTCGTCAGTGCGCGCGGCCATGATGAAGTCGTTGCGGTGCAGACCCTTGATGGAGTGGCTCCACCAGGTGACAGTGACTTTGCCCCACTCGGTCAGCAGGCCCGGGTGGTGACCTTCAGCCTCGGAGATTTCACCGACGGCGTTGGTGAACGCCAGTGCGTGTTTGAAGTTTTTGAACAGGAAGACTTTTTCCAGCTGCATGATGCTGTCGCGTACTTCGATGTTCCAGTCCGGGATTTGCTTGATCAGGATCGGCAACTCTTCGTCGCTGACTTGAGGGGCACCGGCTTGGCAGGCTTCGCAGTGGGCTTGGTTCAATGTGGACATGATGTGTTCCTGAAATCGAATGATTGGACATCGGCCGTCAGTGTCACCACGCTAAACCAAAGCGTCGGCTCATGACAGGCTCACTTGATTCTAAAAGCTGCGGATCACGCAGCCTTTGGTGGAAATTTCGGGGTGTGCAAGCCCAGCTGCATGCCTTGCTTGACCATGCTCATGATGTCTTCATGAGCCACATCAAACAGACGCTTGAGGTTCGGCAAGACAAAGTACAGCGGCTGCAGGATATCGATGCGATACGGCGTGCGCATGCATTCCAGCGGATCGAATGCCTGATGCTCAGGTTCGTTCGACAGGCAGTAAACGGTTTCTTTTGGAGAGGAAAGAATGCCGCCGCCGTAAATGCGCAGGCCATCAGCGGTATCGACCAGGCCGAACTCGATGGTCATCCAGTACAGACGCGCCAGGTAAACGCGTTCTTCCTTGGTCGCTTGCAGGCCAAGTTTGCCGTAGGTGTGGGTGAATTCAGCGAACCAGGGGTTGGTCAGCAGCGGGCAGTGGCCAAAGATCTCGTGGAAAATGTCCGGCTCTTGCAGGTAGTCCAGCTCTTCGCGGGTACGAATAAACGTTGCCACTGGAAACTGCTTGTTCGCCAGCAACTCGAAAAACGTCTGGAAGGGGATCAGCGCTGGAACTCGGGCCACTCGCCAACCGGTGGTTTCACCGAGGACTTTGTTGATTTCACCGAGTTGCGGGATGCGGTCGTGGGGCAGACCGAGTTTTTCGATACCGTCCAGGTATTCCTGGCACGCACGGCCCTCGATCACTTTCAGTTGACGAGTGATCAGCGTGTTCCACACCGCATGTTCTTCAGCGGGGTAGTCGATAAAACCTTGCGCATCGGGCTCGCGAGCCACGTACTGCGTCTGCTTCATGCTGCTCTCCTGCGAGGGGATTTCGTTCTTGTTATGTGCTGCTATGGACCTAGAAATACCCCAAGGCGTGCGGCGTTGCAGCAGGTGTGCGGCGCGCTTTGTAGGAAAAATCGGCGTTTTACGTAAAGTTTTCGTTACGGATTGCGGAGAAAGTCGTGTCTGCGGCGATTTCCGGGTTTGAAAAGGTCGATGGGTGTCACATAATCTTGACGACTATCTTCACGTTCGACTGAAAAATTCTGCAGGGCACGTTCAATTGAGCGCTGCGATTCCCTGTGGGAGCGAGCCTGCTCGCGAAAGCAGTGGATCAGTCAATGTTGATGTCGACTGACTCACCGCGTTCGCGAGCAGGCTCGCTCCCACAGGGAATGTGTGCAGGCATTGACCTCATTTATCGTTTTTCGGGCCATTTATATGCGTATCAAAGTCCACTGCCAGAACCGCATCGGCATCCTGCGTGACATTCTCAACTTGCTGGTGGAGTACGGGATCAACGTTGCCCGGGGTGAGGTCGGCGGTGAGCATGGCAATGCGATCTACCTGCATTGTCCGAACCTGATCAACATTCAGTTCCAGGCCCTGCGTCCGAAGTTCGAATCGATTGCCGGGGTGTTTGGCGTCAAGCGGGTAGGGCTGATGCCCAGCGAACGTCGGCACATGGAGCTCAATGCCTTGCTCGGCGCCCTGGAGTTTCCGGTGCTGTCGATCGACATGGGCGGCTCCATCGTCGCGGCTAACCGTGCGGCGGCGCAGTTACTCGGGGTGCGGGTGGATGAGGTGCCGGGGATTCCGCTGTCGCGTTACGCCGAGGATTTTGATTTGCCGGAACTGGTGCGCGCCAACAAGTCGCGAATCAACGGGCTGCGGGTCAAGGTCAAGGGGGATGTGTTCCTGGCTGATATCGCGCCGCTGCAATCGGAACATGACGACAGCGAGGCGATGGCCGGAGCGGTGCTGACGCTGCACCGTGCGGACCGGGTAGGGGAGCGCATCTACAACGTGCGCAAGCAGGAACTGCGCGGGTTCGACAGCATCTTCCAAAGCTCGAAAGTCATGGCCGCGGTGGTGCGCGAAGCCCGGCGCATGGCACCGCTGGATGCGCCGCTATTGATAGAAGGCGAAACCGGCACCGGTAAAGAATTGCTGGCGCGCGCCTGCCACCTCGCCAGCCCGCGCGGGCAGTCGCCGTTGATGGCGCTCAATTGCGCCGGTTTGCCGGAATCGATGGCCGAGACCGAATTGTTCGGCTACGGCCCTGGCGCCTTCGAAGGCGCACGCGCCGAAGGCAAGCTTGGGCTGCTGGAACTGACGGCGGGCGGTACGCTGTTTCTCGATGGCGTGGGCGAAATGAGCCCACGCTTGCAGGTTAAATTGCTGCGCTTTTTGCAGGACGGATGCTTCCGTCGTGTCGGCAGTGATGAAGAGGTTTATCTGGATGTGCGGGTGATCTGCGCCACTCAGGTGGATTTGTCCGAGCTGTGCGCCCGGGGCGAGTTTCGCCAGGATTTGTATCACCGCTTGAACGTGCTGTCGTTGCACATTCCGCCACTGCGTGAGTGCCTCGACGGCTTGACGCCGCTGGTGGAGCACTTCCTCGACCAGGCCAGTCGGCAGATCGGTTGCCCGCTGCCGAAATTGGCCCCGGCCGCGATGGAGCGGCTCAGTCATTACCACTGGCCGGGCAATGTCCGGCAATTGGAGAACGTGCTGTTCCAGGCGGTTTCGCTATGTGAAGGCGGGACGGTCAAGGCCGAACATATTCGTCTGCCGGATTACGGTGTGCGTCAGCCGCTTGGCGATTTCTCGCTGGAGGGCGGGCTGGATGCGATTGTCGGGCGCTTTGAGAAAGCGGTGCTGGAGCGGTTGTACTCCGAGCATCCGAGCAGTCGGCAACTGGGCAAGCGGTTGGGCGTTTCGCATACGACCATTGCCAACAAGTTGCGTGAGTACGATGTCGGCAAAGAGCCCAATGCCTGACGCACGGCGGGTCTTTTGTGGCGAGGGAGCAAGCTCCCTCGCCACAGGTTGCCAAGCGCCAGTCATGAAGGCCGACAGTTGCCACCCACCGGCATGACACCGCCGGTTTTTCGACTTTGACACAATCCCCCATTCCCCTCTGAAACCCCTCAAGTCCTTTGTTTGCCGGGCCCGGCGCCGCCAAAAAAAAGTTGGTCTGTAAATTGCTTATCGCTCATCAGTACAGCGGTGGGCGGCAAACGTCCGGCATGCAGAGGAAAGAGTGTGGACAAGTACCTTTATGTGGCAATGACCGGCGCCAGCCAGAATGCACTGGCGCAGAAGGCTCATGCCAACAACCTGGCAAACATCTCCACCAACGGTTTTCAGAAGGACCTGGAACAGGCCCGTTCGATGCCGGTGTTTGGTGACAGCTTTCCGGCGCGTGCGTTTGCGATGACCGAACGCCCGGCCACCGACTTCTCCCCTGGTTCGCTGGTTGAAACCGGTCGTGATCTCGATGTCGCGGTGCAAGGCAACGGCTGGATCGCCGTGCAGACCCCCGATGGCGCTGAAAGCTATGTGCGCACCGGCAGCCTGAACATCGACGCCCTGGGCGTGCTGCGTGCCGGCAACGGCATGCCGGTGATGGGCAATGGCGGTCCGATCGCCGTGCCGCCCGAGCAGCAGATCGAAGTCGGCGAAGACGGCACCATCAGCATCCGTGCGATGGGCGAAGGCCCGCGTGTGATGGCTGAAGTCGACCGCATCAAACTGGTCAACCCTGACCTGAAGAACATGACCAAGGGCCTGGATGGTTCGATCCACACCAAGGACGGGAAGCCGGCGCAAGCCGACTCCGGCGTCAAACTGGTGTCCGGGTTCCTTGAGTCGAGCAACGTCAATGCCGTGGAAGAAATGACCTCGGTATTGGCTTTGTCGAAGCAGTTCGAGCTGCACATCAAGATGATGAACACCGCCAAAGACGATGACCAGGCCATGGCTCGGGTCTTGCAGATCAGCTAATTATCAGAACGTCGCGCCGTAAAACAGGCGCACGAGGAGAATCGAATGCTTCCGGCTCTATGGGTTGCCAAAACAGGTCTGTCCGCCCAGGACACCAACCTGACCACTATTTCCAACAACCTGGCCAACGTGTCGACCACGGGTTTCAAACGTGACCGCGCCGAGTTCCAGGACTTGCTCTATCAGATCAAACGCCAGCCTGGCGCCCAGTCGACCCAGGACAGCGAACTGCCGTCCGGTCTGCAAGTGGGTACGGGTGTGCGCATCGTCGGCACTCAGAAAAACTTCACCGCCGGCAGCCTGCAAACCACCGAGCAGCCACTTGACCTGGCGGTCGACGGTCGCGGTTTCTTCCAGATCCTGCAGCCGGACGGCACCACGTCGTACACCCGTGACGGTACGTTCCACCTCGACTCCAACGGTCAGATCGTGAATGCCAGCGGCTTCGCCCTGGAGCCGGCCATTGTGATTCCGAACGACGCACAGACCTTCACGGTCGGTCGCGACGGCACCGTGTCCATCACCGTTCCGGGTAACCCGGCCAACCAGGTGATCGGCAATCTGCAAACCGCCGACTTCATCAACCCGGCCGGTCTGCAGGCCGTGGGGAACAACCTGTTCCTGGAAACCGCTGCTTCCGGTGCGCCGCAAGTTGGTACCCCGGGCCTGAACGGTTTCGGCACCACGCTGCAGAACACCCTGGAAACGTCCAACGTCAGCACCGTTGAAGAGATGGTCAACATGATCACCACTCAACGCGCTTACGAGATGAACTCCAAGGTGATCTCCACCGCCGACCAGATGCTCTCGTTCGTAACGCAGAATCTGTAATCAAGTCTATGAGGCGACCATGAGGTCGCCTGCAACACCGTGAGGTAGGGTCATGAATCGCTTTGTATCTGTTCTGGCACTGAGTGGGGCTGTTGTGCTCGCGGGCTGCGTCCCATCGACGCCCAAGCCCAATGACCCGTATTACGCGCCGGTGTTGCCGCGCACGCCGTTGCCGGCTGCCGCAAACAATGGCTCGATTTATCAGGCCGGTTTTGAACAGAACCTGTACAGCGACCGCAAGGCGTTCCGGGTCGGTGACATCATCACCATCACCTTGAACGAGAAGACTCAGGCGAGCAAAAACGCCAACTCGCAAATTGGCAAGAACAGCAAGGCCAGCATCGGTCTGAGTTCGCTGTTCGGCTCCACGCCCAACACCAACAACCCGTTCGGCAGTGGCGACCTGAGCCTGGACGCCAGCTATGAAGGCGACCGCGCGACCAAGGGCGACAGCAAGGCGGCGCAGGGCAACACCCTCGTCGGCTCGATCACCGTCACCGTGGCTGATGTGCTGCCCAACGGCATCATCGCGGTACGCGGCGAGAAGTGGATGACCCTCAACACCGGCGACGAGCTGGTGCGGATTGCCGGTCTGGTGCGCGCCGATGACATTGCCACCGACAACACCGTGTCGTCGACCCGCGTCGCCGATGCACGCATCACCTACTCGGGCACCGGTTCGTTTGCCGATGCGAGTCAGCCAGGCTGGTTCGACCGTTTCTTCCTCAGCCCGCTGTTCCCTTTCTAGGTGGCCAGTTTGAATCTTAAACACCTCATGGTGGCCGCCCTGATGCTGTCCGCCGCGTTCAACGCGCAGGCCGAGCGGCTGAAGGATATCGCCAGTATTTCCGGCGTACGTTCCAACCAATTGATCGGCTACGGCCTGGTGGTCGGGCTTAACGGCACCGGTGACCAGACGACGCAGACGCCTTTCACCCTGCAGACCTTCAACAACATGCTCTCGCAGTTCGGCATCAAGGTACCGCCGGGTTCGGGCAACGTGCAGCTGAAGAACGTCGCAGCGGTCTCGATCAGTGCGGACTTGCCGGCGTTTGCCAAGCCGGGTCAGCAGGTCGATGTCACCGTGTCCTCGATTGGTAACTCCAAGAGCTTGCGCGGCGGCACCTTGCTGCTGACCCCGCTCAAAGGTATCGACGGCAACGTCTACGCCGTCGCCCAGGGCAACCTGGTGGTTGGCGGTTTTGATGCCGAAGGTCGTGACGGTTCGAAGATCACCGTCAACGTTCCGTCGGCCGGTCGAATCCCTGGCGGTGCGTCGGTCGAACGTTCGGTGCCAAGTGGTTTCAACCAGGGCAACAGCCTGACGTTGAACCTCAACCGTTCGGACTTCACCACTGCCAAGCGCATCGTCGACAAGATCAACAACATGCTCGGCCCTGGCGTTGCCCAGGCCATTGACGGCGGTTCGATTCGCGTCAGCGCGCCGCTTGATCCGAGCCAGCGTGTCGACTACCTGTCGATCCTCGAAAACCTTGAAGTCGATCCGGGCCAGGCGGTGGCGAAAGTCATCATCAACTCGCGCACCGGCACCATCGTGATCGGCCAGAACGTCAAGGTGTCACCAGCTGCCGTGACCCACGGCAGCCTTACCGTGACCATCACCGAAGACCCGATCGTCAGTCAGCCAGGCCCTCTGTCCAATGGTCAGACGGCTGTTGTGCCGCGCTCGCGGGTTAACGCCCAGCAAGAAGCCAAGCCGATGTTCAAGTTCGGTCCGGGCACCACCCTCGACGAAATCGTCCGTGCGGTGAACCAGGTCGGCGCGGCGCCGGGCGACTTGATGGCAATCCTCGAAGCACTGAAACAGGCTGGCGCATTGCAAGCCGACCTGATCGTGATCTAAGGGACCGTCGTCATGGATATGCGCAAGAGCGGTCTGGTCAGCAGCAGCGACTCCGGTTCCTATTCGGACTTGAATCGCCTGAACCAGCTCAAGGTGGGCGACAAGAACAGCGACGGCAACATGCGCAAGGTAGCGCAGGAGTTCGAATCGCTGTTCCTCGGTGAGATGCTCAAGTCCATGCGTTCGGCCACCGAAGCGCTGGGCAAGGACAATCCGCTCAATACGCCGGCGGCCAAGCAGTACCAGGAAATGTACGACCAGCAGTTGGCCATTTCCATGTCCCGCGAAGGCGGTGGTATTGGTCTGGCAGACGTGCTGATGCGGCAGATGTCGAAGAACAAACCGCTGGCGCCGGGCGAGGCGGCAGCGATGTCCGCGGCCAAGCAGGAAGCGGCGAAAGCCGCCGTGCCGACGCCAATCGCGGCAGGCACTGTGGCCACTGATGGTCCGCTGTCGCGGCTCAATGGTCAGCGTCCGTTGTGGGCTTCGCGTTCAGTGAAAGCGCCGGCAGGCGAGGGCACGCATCGCAATGACATGGAGCTGATCAACCAGCGCCGTCTGGCCTTGCCGCCGAAACTGGCGGATCGCTTGCTCGCCGGTCTGGTACCTTCAGCCACGACAACTGCGGCAGCGGCGCCGAGCAAAACCCTGTTGCCTGAACGCGCCACGACGACGGCCACCACCGGTGCTGGCCCGCTGTTCAACGGCGATTGGCTGGCCTCGCAAACGGACAACAAGTCCAGCGGGCAGATGCAGATTTACGGCCGTGCGATGGCGCAGATTCCTCTCGCGCCACCGAAGAAAGCCTTCAGCTCCGCCGACGAATTCGTCAACACCATGCTGCCGATGGCCAAGGAAGCCGCCGAGCGCATTGGCGTCGATCCGCGTTATCTGGTGGCCCAGGCTGCGCTGGAAACCGGTTGGGGCAAATCGGTCATGCGCGCCCAGGATGGCAGCAGTAGCCACAACCTGTTCGGCATCAAGGCCGGCACCAGTTGGAAGGGTGATTCGGCGCGAGCCATCACCAGCGAATTCCGCAATGGCGAGATGGTCAAGGAGACGGCTGAGTTCCGTTCCTACGACTCGTACAAAGACAGCTTCCATGACCTCGTGACTTTGCTGCAAACCAATAATCGCTATCAAGATGTTGTGAAGTCGGCCGATAACCCAGAACAGTTTGTACGCGAGTTGCAGAAAGCCGGGTATGCAACCGACCCGGATTACGCAAGCAAGATCTCGCAGATAGCCAAGCAGATGACGAGTTACCAAAACTACGCTGCGGCGGGCGCTTCCACCACGCCTCTATAGGCACAAGGCATAAGGTCTGAACCATGAGTTTGCTCAATATCGGGATGTCGGGTCTGGCCGCTGGCCAATCCTCGTTGATGACTACCGGCAATAACATTGCCAACGCCGACACCGCCGGTTATTCACGCCAGCAAACCGTGCAGGGCACCAAAGCCTCGAATCAGTTCGGCAACGTCTACATCGGCAGCGGCACGACCCTGGCCGATGTGCGTCGCGTCTACAACAGCTACCTCGATGCGCAATTGCAGACCACCACTTCGCTCAATAGCGATGCGGCGGCCTATGCCGGACAGATCAGCCCGCTCGACGCCTTGCTGTCGGACAGCGGCACCGGCCTCAACGGCGCGCTGACCAAGTTCTTCGCCTCGGTGCAGAACGTCAACGCCAAGCCGGGTGACGATGCGTCCCGTCAGTTGCTGCTCAGCGATGCCCAGGCCTTGAGCAACCGTTTCAACTCAGTGTCCGCCCAGTTGACCGCGCAGAACGCGAACATCAACGGCAACCTGACGAACATGGCCGATCAGGTCAACAAACTCGCCGCCACCGTGGCGCAGTTGAACCAGAAGATCTCCGAAGTTTCCAAGTCCGGCGGCATGCCGAACGAGCTGCTCGACGCGCGCAACGAAACCGTGCGTCAGCTCTCCACATTCACCGGTGCGCAAGTTATCGAGCGCGACGGCAACCTTGATGTGTACCTGGGCAGCGGCCAGCCGCTGGTCATGGGCGGCACCGCCAGCACCCTGCAAATGGTGCCGAGCCAGGCTGATCCATCGCGCATGGGCATTCAGCTCAACCGTGGTTCGAGCACCGTCGACATCACGTCGGTGATGACCGGTGGCGAAATGGGCGGTCTGCTGCGCTATCGCAGCACCGTGCTGGACCCGGCCATGAACGAACTGGGGCGCGTGGCCCTGGTTGTCGCCGACCAGATGAACAGTCTTCAAGCCCAGGGCATCGACAAGAACGGTGCGTTCGGTTCGAACCTGTTCAACAGCATCAACAGCGCTGCGCAGATGGCCGACCGCAGCGTGGCCACTGTCGGCAACAGCGTCGGTTCCGGCGACTTCGATGTGAGCATCGAGGACAGCGGCAAGCTGACCATCAACGATTACAAAGTCACCTTCACCAGCGCCACCAACTACACAGTGCAGCGCCTGCCTGAAGGTACCGCGATGGGCGCTTTCAGCACCCTGACCACGCCGCCGCCAGTGATTGACGGTTTCTCGTTGAAGCTCAGCGGTGGTGGGGCCGCGGCCGGTGACACGTTCAAGATCACGCCGACCCGCAACGCGGCGACGAACATCAAGACCGAGATGACCGACTCCAAGCGTCTGGCCATCGCTGCACCGCTGAGCGCGGCGATTGCGCCGGGCGGCAGCGGCACCCTGACTATTTCGTCCAGCGGCCAGCCAACCCTGACCACGCAGTTCGACATCTACGACACGGCCACGACCGCCCTCATTCAGAGCGGCATGAACACTTCCATGCCGGTCAAAGTGGTGTTCGGTGCCGCAGCGGCCGACGGCTCCAGCCAGCCTTACCAGTTGCTCGACGCCAAAGGCGTGCAGATCAGCACCGGCACCATCAAGCCGAACCAGAACAACACCCTGAGCCTGACCGTGCCTCTGAAGGACGGCACGGGTGCGCCGATCATGGACCCGGGCCCGCCCGCCGTGCAGCGTACCGTCAGCTTCGACATGACCGTGGCCGGTTCGCCGGGCACGGGCACTGCGATCGATATCAACATCGCGCAGCCAGGCACCCTGGACAACCGTAACGGCACCGCACTGGCAGGCTTGCAGACCAAGCAGGTGGTGGACACCGGTACCGCCAGCAAGGGTATTTCCCTGACTGACGCCTACGGCAAACTGGTTGAAGGTGTCGGCGCCAAGGCGGCCCAGGGCAAGCTCGACAGCGCGGCAACCGGCGCCATTCTGGACAACGCCAAGAATGCCCGCGACTCGCTGTCCGGTGTCGACCTCGATGAGGAAACCGGCAACCTGGTCAAATACCAGCAGTACTACACCGCCTCTTCGCAGATCATCAAGGCTGCGCAAGAAATCTTCAGCACACTGATCAACAGTCTTTAAGGAGTCGTAGCCCATGCGCATTTCTACCGCCCAGTTTTACGAGTCCTCTGCTGCCAACTATCAGAAGAACTTCTCCAACGTGGTCAAGAGCAGCGAAGAGGCGAGCAGCCTGGTTCGCGTCAACACCGCGGCCGATGATCCGGTCGGTGCCTCGCGCCTGCTGCAATTGGGTCAACAGGCCTCGATGCTTGATCAGTACAAAGCCAACACCAACACCCTCAAGGCGACCCTGGGCCAGACCGAGTCGGTCATGACCAGCATCACCAACGTGCTGCAGCGCGCCCAGGAACTGGCCATCGGTGCCGGCAACGCCGGTTACACCGACGCCGACCGTCAAGCCAACGCTTCGGAACTGGGCGAGATCGAAGGTCAGTTGCTGAGCCTGATGAACAGCAAGGACGAGAACGGCAAGTACATCTTCGCCGGTTCCAAGGGCGACACCGTCCCGTTCACGCAAAACGCCGACGGCACCTACAGCTACAACGGTGACCAGGTAACGCTCGACTTGGCAGTCGGCGACACCATGTCGATGGCCACCAACAGCACCGGTTGGGAAGTGTTCCAGCAGGCGATCAACACCAGCCGCAGCCAGGTCACCATGACCGCACCGGCGGTGGATGACGGTCGCGTGGTCCTGTCCAATGGTCAGGTGTCGTCGAACGTGACCTACAACAACAAGTTCCGCGCAGGCGAGCCGTACACCGTCGATTTCGTCAGCGGCACCCAGCTGAAAATCACCGATTCGGGCGGCAACGACGTGACCGCCGAAGCGAGCCAGGGCGGTGCGTTCGACCCGACGACCAAAGCCGGCCAGACCGTGTCGTTCCGTGGTGTCGACCTGAACCTGAACATCAACCTGGCGGCCGGTGATACCGCTGCCACCGTGTTGCCGGGCCACACCTTTACCCTGGCGGCCAAGCCTGACACCTTCACGGCGACCCGCAGCCCGGGCAACCCGACAGCGACTCAGGTCACCGCGAGCAACATCACCAACCCGGCGAATTACCACGCCAGTTTCCCGACCGGTTCGGCGGTGATGAAGTTCACCAGCGCCACCGCGTTCGACCTGTATGCCGCACCGTTGACGCCTAACAGCCAGCCTGTGTCTTCCGGCACTGTGGTTGCCGGCGTCGCCACTGCCTCGGGCGTGAGCTTCACCCTGGCCGGCACGCCGGGTGCGGGCGATCAGTTCAGCGTGGCTGTGAATACTCACGAAACCCAGAACATTCTGGACACCGTGAACCAGCTTAAAACCGCACTGAACACGCCAATCAACGGCAACCCGATCGCGATCCAGAAGTTTCAGGCAGCACTGGCCTCCGGCATCGGCAACTTGGCGAGCGGCAGCGATCAGTTGTCGACCTCGCTGAGTTCGGTGGGCGGTCGCGGCTCAGCCCTCGACACCCAGAGCGAAACCAACCAGAGCCTGGTCCTGGCCAATACCCAGACCCAGTCGGCGATCCGCGATTCCGATCCAGCCGAAGTGATGACCCGCCTGACCTTGCAGCAAACCATGTTGCAAGCGTCGCAACTGGCCTTCAGCAAGATTGCTCAACTGGGCTTGTTCAACAAGATCTGAGTCTGTGTCTGTCGAGCTACCAACCGTCTTTTCCTAAGCGGTTACGCAGTCTCTGCCTGAAAGGGCAGAGGCGCGCCGCTCGAGAGTTCTGTCGTGAATCAACGCCCTCTAGTCAGCATCGTCATCCCCGCCTTCAACCCGCGCTTCTTCAGTCAGGCGCTGGAAAGTTCGCTCGCTCAAAGCTATGAGAACGTTGAAATTGTCATCTGTGACGATTCGTCCTCCGACGAGATCCAGAAGATCGTCAAGTCGTTTGCCGACCCTGCACACCCTGTTCGTTACCTGCGCAACCCCAAGCGCCTGGGTTTGCAAAAGAACGTGCTGCGTTGTGTCAAGGAAGCGCGAGGCGAGTTCATCAAGGTGCTGTGCGATGACGACCGGCTGTTCACGCCGAGCATCGAGTTGCAAGCCCAGGCGCTGATCGACTTTCCCGAGGTCACCCTCGTGTGCGGTTTGCGCATGATGAGCGATGCCAATAATTTCATCCTGCCGCCACGCATTGATAACTGCCGCTTTTCGCCCCTTGATGCAGTGCTCAAGGGCGACGACATGTTGGAGATTTTCGAGAACACGCCGAAGAACTTCATCGGCAATTTCAGCTCGACCCTGATGCGCCGTGCCGATGTGCTGGAGCTGTTGCCGGCGCTGACCCAGGAAGGCACGGGTTTTGTCGCGACGCTCGATTTCGCCTTGTTCGTGTGCCTGCTGCGCCGCGGCAACATGGCAGTGCTGAACACCGTGCTGAGCACTGAGCGCCTGTACCCGGAACGCCTGAGCAAGACCACGGAAATGACCCGGGCCGCCGTGCAGGAATGGGAATGGCTGATGCAAATGCTGACCTCGCGCGGAGGCGAATCGGCCCCTGCGTCAGGTTGGGTGCGCTGCGTCGAACTGAGCAAGGCGCTCGAAGAACCGCGCCAGTGGGAAGAGTTGTGCGTGGTGCGCGTGCTGGGCAGTCGCAACACCGTGGTCAACGGCCGAGTGGGCGGGAACAGCGACAGCTATGCCGAGTTCTATCGCGAGTGGCTGGCGAGCCGCCAATTCACTCCGGCGGAAACCCGGCACATGCCGGAAACGATAAGCCGTTGGGCCGTGCGTGCGAACCTGGTGCCGATCATCATCGACACCGAGTCTGACAACGTCGCCCTGAACGCCACGCTGGCCAGCCTTGGCACGCAACTGTATGCGCCGCAAGCGGTGGTGGTGCTGTCCAACGCGAACTGCGATGGCGCCGATAACGTGCTGCAATTGCCGCTTGAGGATAATTGGGCACACCAGCTCAATGGCGTGATTCCGCAACTGGAAGGCGCACATTGGTTCTACCTGCTGCGCGCGGGCGACACCTTGCGCGAGTCGTCGTTGCTGGTGTTGGCCGAGCGCATTGCCGGTACGCCGGGCATGCTCTGCGCCTACAGCGATGAAGGCGCATTGGTGGAGGGTGAGTCCGCCGAGCCGGTGTTCAAGCCAGGCTTCAACCTCGACCTCATGCGTTCCTACCCATACGTCGGGCGCACCTTGGCGTTCGAGCGTCAGCGCTTTTTGGCGGTGGGCGGTTTTGATTCGGCTCACGGCGAATTGGCCCCGCACGATTTGCTCTGGCGCCTGGCGGAAGAAGCCGGGTTGCACACCATCGAGCACATTGCCGAGATTCAGGTGGAGTCGGCGCAGACCTATGCCGATTGGCTGTCGTTGCCTGAGGTGATCGAGGGCAGCGAAGCCGTCGTCAGTGCGCACCTGGACCGCATCGGTCTCGAACACCAGATTCGCAACGGCGATTTGCCGCTGCTCAAGCGTATCGATTATCTGCACGCGCACCGGCCGGTGGTTTCGATCATCATTGCCGCAGGCGCTTCACTGGGCGCTTTGCAGCGCTGCACCGAAAGCCTGATCGAGCAGACCTCGTACACCGAGTACGAAATCCTGATTGTCGATGAAGGACGCGGTGATGCGGCGATGGCCGAGTGGCTGGGCGCGATGTCTCAGCTGGGCGCCGCGATGCTGCGCGTGCTGCGTTATGACGGGCGTACCGGCGAGGCGGCTCTGGTCAACTTCGCTGCCAGCCAGGCGCGGGGCGAGTACCTGTTGACGCTCAGCCCGCGTAGCGTGATTTACGCGGGCGACTGGCTCGCCGAAATGCTCAATCATGCGCAGCGCCCGGAAGTCGGCGTGGTCGGCGCGCGGTTGCTCAATTCCAGTGGCGCGATTGTCTCCGCCGGTTTGATTCTGGGGTTGGCCGGGCCTGCCACGTCGGCGTTTCTCGGCGAGCATGCCAGTGCGCGAGGCTACATGCAGCGTCTGCAAGTGGCGCAGAACTGGAGTGCGGTCAGCAGTGATTGCCTGATGGTGCGCAAGGAAGTATTCGACAGCCTCGGGCAGCTGGATGAGGCTGAATTCAACCTTGGGCTCAGTGGTGTTGACCTGTGCCTGAAGGCAGATAAAAACGGTTACCTGATCGTCTGGACACCGTTTGCCACGGTGATGATGGGCGAAGACGCGGCGCCAGCCCTGACGCAGGTCGATGTTAAGGCGCAGGTGGCCGAGCAGGAAAGTTTCTACCTGAAGTGGCTACCGAAAATCTCCCGTGATCCGGCGTACAGCCCGTCGCTGACCCTCGGTGTGACGAGCTTCAGTCTGGAGCCTTCGCTGCGTCACAACTGGAATCCGTTCTGCCATCGCGACCTGCCGCTGATTCTCGGTTTGCCGGTCAACGAATCGGCGATCGGGCACTACCGCGTGACCGCGCCGCTGGCGGAGCTTGAGGCGGCGGGGCGGGTCATTTCGCGGGTGGCCTACGAGTCGCCGTCGACGGTGGAAATCGAGCGTCTGTCGCCGGACACCATTATTTTGCAGGGGCGCTACAGCGAGGGCTCGGCGGCCGACATTCTGCGGATGAAGAAGTACTCCAATGCGCTGCGGATTTTCGAGCTGGATGACTACATTGTCAGCACGCCGAAAAAGAACAGCCACGCGCGCAACAAGCCGGCGAACACGGAGCAGATGTTGCGTGAGGGGATTGGCTTGTGTGATCGCGTGGTGGTGACCACGCAGGCGCTGGCCGATGTGTTGTCGAGCATGCACAGCGAGATTCGTGTGGTGCCGAACATGTTGCCGCCGGAGCCGTGGGCGACGTTGACCAGTCAGCGCCGCACTTCGAAAAAGCCGCGGGTTGGTTGGGGTGGCGGTACGAGTCATACCGGTGACCTGGAGATCATTGCCGATGTGGTTCGTGAGTTGGCCAATGAGGTGGATTGGGTGTTCTTTGGCATGTGTCCGGATGCTTTGCGTCCGTACATTCATGAGTTCCATGGCACCATCGATCTGCAGAGCTATCCGTATAAGTTGGCGAGTTTGAATCTTGATTTGGCGTTGGCGCCGTTGGAGTTTCATATCTTCAACGACTGCAAGAGCAATTTGCGGTTGCTGGAGTATGGGGCTTGTGGGTATCCGGTGATTTGCACGGATACCCAAGCGTATGACGGGTTTCTGCCTTGCACGAAGATTCTGAGCAATAGCACTGAGGAGTGGTTGCAGGCGATTCGCATGCACCTGGCGGATCCGGATGCGAGTTATCGCATGGGGGATCAGTTGCGTGAGGCGGTGCATCGGGATTTCATGTTGCGCGGGGATAATCTTCAGCACTGGTTGTGGGGGTGGTTGCCGGACTGATTTTTTTTTCGGTCTGTGTGTATATCCGTTTCTTTTGTGATGGCTGCTGGCGGTTTCGCTCTTACAGCGAGTCACTTTGGAAAAGCCCCAAAGTAACCAAAGGGCTCTTGCCCCTTTCGTTCGGTGCCTCGCCTAGGCTCGGCATGCCCTCGCTCCGGTCCTGCTCCGTGGGCCCGCCGCCATCGGCCATCCATGGCCGGGGGCGGCTAACCCGGCATCCATGCCGGGTTGCCCACTGCGCAGAACCTCCACTCGGCCTCTCGAGGGGGCGGTGCCTCAACATCAAAAGCTGCAGGCGAGCTAACGCTCGGCCTGTTGAGTGGTGAGAAGCAACGGCTGTACGCCAATCTATTGTAGGAGCCTGGCTTGCCTGCGATGGCGTCCTGACAGCCGACCTATCTCTAGCCGATGTACATCATCCCTGTGGGAGCTGGCTTGCCTGCGCTGGCGGCTTGCCAGTCAACCAATCTCTTATGGATGCACCCAGTCCAACTGTGGGAGCGAGCCTGCTCGCGAAGCTGTTGATCTTGCCGTTGCCGTTGCTTCGGCTTTTGACTTTGATCTTGATCTGTTGCCCCTTTCCCAGAGGCCGAACGCAGGCGTTGCGTAGGGGGCACCGCGGCAAGGATGCCGCGGTAGCCGCCCCCGGCCATGGATGGCCGATGGCGGCGGGCCCCCGGAGCAATGCCGGAGTGAGGGCATACCGAGCCTAAGCGAGGCACCGAATGGAGGGGCAAAGCCTTTTGCTTACTTTTCGGCGTCTGGAAAAGTGAGTCGCTGTAAGAGCGAAACCGCCAGCAGCCATTACCGCAACAATGGATATGTACCCAAACCCAAACCCAAACCCAACCGCCAAAACCCCATCAGTCGCCCACCCCAAGCAATTGGCTCACTTCCTGCAAGTCCCCCACATATCGCCATAAATCCTTCACCTCAACAGGCGTGAAGGCCCCAGTGGCTGCGGGCTAATGATGTGCATCTGACGGTTCGCCAACCCTGACGGGGCTGGCCAAACCGCGCGAAGAGCAAGAGGACAGCGATGAAGGCAGTAATTCTGGCGGGTGGTCTCGGTACGCGGATCAGCGAAGAGTCGCACCTCAAGCCCAAGCCAATGATCGAAATCGGCGGCAAGCCAATTCTTTGGCACATCATGAAACAGTACTCCGCCCACGGCATTCACGACTTCGTGATCTGCCTTGGTTACAAGGGCTACGCGATCAAGGACTTCTTCGCCAACTACTTCCTGCACACCTCCGACGTCACGTTCGACATGTCCAACAACCGCATGGACGTTCACCAGAACTACAGCGAACCGTGGCGCGTGACCCTGATCGACACCGGCGAAGACACCATGACCGGTGGCCGCCTGCGTCGCGCCGCCCGTTACCTGGAAGGCGAACAAGCGTTCTGCTTCACCTACGGCGACGGCGTCTCGGACCTGAACATCGGCGCGTTGGTGGACTTCCACCTGACCCACGGCAAACTCGCGACCGTGACCGCCGTGCAGCCACCGGGACGCTACGGCGCTCTGGAACGCGACGGTGACAGCGTCAAAGGCTTCATCGAAAAACCACGCGGTGACGGCGGCTGGATCAATGGCGGCTTCTTCGTACTGTCGCCCAAAGTCCTGCCCTACATTGCCGACGACCAAACCTCTTGGGAAGCCGAGCCGTTGGCCGCGCTGGCCAATGAGCAGCAGTTGCAAGCGTTCCAGCACGACGGTTTCTGGCACCCGATGGACACCCTGCGTGACAAAAACCACCTTGAGCAGCTGTGGCTGAGCGGGGAGGCCCCATGGAAGCAATGGGACTGAGCCAGGAGTTCTGGCGCGGCAAGCGGGTTCTGCTGACCGGCCATACCGGCTTCAAGGGCAGTTGGCTGACGTTGTGGCTGCAAAGCCTCGGTGCCGAGGTCAGCGGTTTTTCGCTCGACCCGTCCACCGAACCGAGCCTGTTTGAACTGGCGCGCGTGCACGAAGGCATCAACGATCAGCGCGGCGATTTGCGTGACCTCGGGGCATTGCTGGAGCTGATCGCCGAGACCCAACCGGAAATCGTCCTGCACCTGGCGGCCCAGCCGCTGGTGCGCGAAGGCTATCGCGACCCGCTGGGCACTTATTCCAGCAACGTCATGGGCACCCTCAATCTGCTCGAAGCGATCCGCCAGGTCGGCGGTGTGCGCGCCTGTGTGCTGGTGACCACCGACAAGGTCTACGCCAATCAGGAATGGCTGTGGCCATACCGCGAAAACGAAGCCCTCGGTGGCCACGATCCGTACAGCAGCAGCAAAGCCTGCTGCGAGTTGCTGGCGCAGTCTTACGCGGCGTCGTTCTTCCCGGCTGAAAAGTACGCCGAGCACGGTCTGGCCCTGGCCACCGCCCGCGCCGGCAACGTGCTGGGTGGAGGTGATTTTGCACCTGAGCGGTTGATTCCAGATGTGCTCAAGGCCTGGTCCGCCGACGAACCGGTGACCTTGCGCTACCCGCAAGCCGTGCGCCCATGGCAACACGCGCTGGAACCGCTGGCCGGTTACCTGCAACTGGCGGCAGGTCTCTATGAACAAGGCGCCGAGTTTGCCGGTGCGTGGAACTTCGGCCCGAGTGAAGCGGACATGTGCAGCGTCGGCGAAGTCGTCGAATTGCTTGCCAGCCGCTGGCCGCAAGCCCGCGGCTTGCGCATCGAACCGAGTGAGTTGCATGAAGCCGGCCTGTTGCGCCTGGACAGCAGCCGCGCCCGTCAACTGTTGGCCTGGCAGCCGCGCTGGTCGTTGCAGCAGTGCCTGACCCAGACGCTGGACTGGCACCTGGCCTGGCAAAACGGCGACGACATGCGCGCCATCACTTTGGGCCAGTTGAACCTGTACCGAGGCGCGCTGTGAGCGAGTTTTCGTTAATGCCGTTGCCGCTGGCCGGTTTGTTCAGCGTGCAGCACAAACGTTTCGAGGATGAGCGCGGGCACTTCGCGCGCCTGTTCTGTGAAGGCAGCCTGAGCGCCTTCGGCGAACCGTTTCATATCCGTCAGATCAACCATTCCTGCACCCGTGAGCGGGGCAGTGTGCGTGGCCTGCATTATCAAAATGCGAGCGCGCCGGAAGCCAAATTGATCACCTGCCTGCGCGGCGAAGTCTGGGATGTGGCGGTGGATTTGCGCCCCGATTCCGCGACCTTCCTGCACTGGCACGCCGAGCACCTGTGTGCCGGCGATGGACGCAGCCTGCTGATCCCGGCCGGGTTCGCCCATGGCTTCCAGACCCTGACCGACGATGCCGAATTGCTCTACCTGCACAGCGCGGACTACACGCCGGTGCACGAGGGTGGTTTGAGCGTGAACGATCCACGGCTGGCGATTGCCTGGCCGTTGCCTGTCAATAATCTGTCGGCACGGGATTCCAGCCATCCCTTGCTTGATGACCACTTCGCTGGAGTGCGTGTATGAATTGCCGTGGTTGCGGGACTTCCCTGGCCTTGCCGCTGATCGACCTCGGCACCTCGCCGCCGTCCAACGCGTATGTGCGCGCCGATCAACTTGAGCAAGCCGAGCAATGGGTGCCGCTCAAGGTGGCGGTGTGTCAGCAATGCTGGCTGGTGCAGACCGAGGATTACACCAGCGCCGACAGCCTGTTCGACGCTGAGTACGCCTACTTCAGTTCGTTCTCCAGCACCTGGTTGGCACATGCCGAAACGTATGTGGCCCAGATGGCCGAGCGCTTCGCCCTGACGGCAGACAGCCGTGTGGTGGAAATCGCAGCCAACGACGGTTACCTGTTGCAGTACGTCGCCGGGCGCGGCATTCCGTGCCTGGGTGTCGAGCCGACTCGCAGCACCGCACAAGCGGCCCGGGACAAAGGCCTGGAGATTCGTGAGCTGTTCTTTGGTCGCGACACCGCGGCGCAATTGGTCAGCGAAGGCTGGTCCGCCGACCTGATGGCCGCCAATAACGTGTTGGCCCACGTGCCGGACATCAACGATTTCCTTGGTGGTTTTGCGACCTTGCTCAAACCGAGCGGCGTGGCGACGTTCGAGTTCCCGCAATTGCTGACGCTGATGGCCGGCCAGCAGTTCGACACGCTGTATCACGAGCACTATTCCTACCTGTCGCTGACCGCTGTTCAGGCATTGTGCGAGCGCAACGGTTTGCAGGTGTTCGACGTCGCTCAGTTGCCGACCCACGGTGGCTCGCTGCGGGTTTTCGTCCAGCGTGCCGACGGTGTGCGTCGCGATGTGCAAGCTTCGGTAGCTCAGCAACTGCAGGCCGAACTCGCCGCCGGGGTGAAAACTGTCGAGTACTACGCGACCCTCGCACCCGCCGCTGAGCGCATCAAGCACGAACTGCTGCGCTTTCTGTTGCAGGCCAAGGCAGACGGCAAGCGCGTGGTCGGTTACGGCGCCGCGGCCAAGGGCAACACGTTGCTCAATTACGCCGGGGTCAAACCGGACTTGCTGGCGTGGGTGGCCGATGCCAACCCGCACAAGCAGGGCAAATATTTGCCGGGCAGTCGCATTCCGATCGTCTCGCCGGCACAGATCGACATCGAGAAACCCGATTACGTGCTGGTGCTGCCATGGAACCTGCTGACCGAAGTCAGTCAGCAATTGGCTCAGGTGCGTCAGTGGGATGGCCGCTTCGTGATCGCCGTGCCTGAGTTGACCGTACTGTGAAAGTGCTCGTGACCGGCGCCACCGGGTTTGTCGGCCGTCATCTGGTCGCAGCCTTGCTCGCCCGTGGCTGCGAAGTCCGCGCCGTGGCGCGCAATGCCGAGACTGCCGCGACATTGCCGTGGATCAATGCCGTGGAATTCATCGCGGCGGATATTCACGCCGACGATCTGAACATCGCTGCATTGACCGATGGCATCGACGCGTTGGTGCATCTGGCCTGGCCAGGGCTGCCGAACTATCGGGCGCTGTTCCACTTCGAGCATAACTTGATGGCCGATTACCGGTTTATCAAGGGCGCGGTCGAGGCGGGCGTCTCGCACGTGTTGGTCACCGGCACCTGTTTCGAATATGGCATGCAAAGTGGCCCGCTCAGCGAGCACACCGCGCCGCAGCCGAGCAACCCGTACGGGTTGGCGAAAAATACCCTGCGCCTGTTTCTGCAAAACCTGCAGCAGGTTCAACCGTTCACCCTGCAATGGGCGCGGCTGTTTTACCTGCACGGCGAGGGGCAAAACCCGAACAGTTTGCTCGCCGCGCTGGACCGCGCCATCGACGCGGGCGATGACAGTTTCAACATGTCGGCCGGTGAGCAATTGCGTGACTACCTGGCGATTGAAACCGCGGCCGGTTACCTCGCGGCCATCGTGCAACAGCGTGAATTCGATGGCGTGATCAATTGCGCCAGCGGCCAGCCGATTTCGGTGCGGGCGCTGGTCGAGCAACGACTGCGCGCGCGCGGTTCATCGATCCAATTGAACCTCGGTCACTACCCATACCCGACCCACGAACCGATGGCGTTCTGGGGCGTGACGGACCGTTTGCAACAGCTACTGGGAGCATCGCATGAGGCATGAGTTGTATCGGGTCGCCGACCTGCCGGTGTTGCAAAACCGCACCTTTGCCGACCCCGAGTCTGCCAGGGCTTCGGCGTGTGCCGACATGGTCCTGGTGCAGGATGAAAAGAGCGGGTTGATCTTCAACCAGGCCTTCGATGCCGACAAGCTCAGCTACGACGCCGACTACCAGAACGAGCAGGCGCATTCGGGCCAGTTCCAGAAGCACCTGGGTGATGTCGAGCGCATCATTGCTCGCCACTTCAAGGGCCGGGAACTGATCGAAGTCGGCTGCGGCAAAGGCTACTTTCTCGAATTGCTCAAAGGCCTGGGTTACGCCATCACCGGCATCGACCCGGCCTACGAAGGCGACAACGCCGACGTGATCAAGGCACCGTTTACCCGTGGCCTCGGCCTGGCGGCGGACGCCATCGTGCTGCGCCACGTGCTGGAACACATTCAGGACCCGGTGAGTTTTCTCGCCGAGATCGCCGACGCCAATCAGGGCGGGCAGATCTACATCGAAGTGCCGTGCTTCGACTGGATCCTCGAACACAAAGCCTGGTTCGACCTGTTCTACGAGCACGTCAATTATTTCCGCCTCGATGACCTGCGCCGGATGTTCGGCACTGTGCACGAGGCCGGCCACCTGTTCGGCGGCCAATACCTGTACATCGTTGCCGACCTGGCGACCTTGCGCCTGACCCCGGAACAACCGGTGCCACGCCTGGACCTGCCGCAAGGTTTCACCGCGAGTCTTGCGCGCGCGGTGCAGATTATCCAGGACGCGCCCGAGCACGGTTCAGCGATCTGGGGTGCATCGTCCAAAGGCGTGATCTATTCGCTGTTCCTGCAAAGGGCGGGTGTGGCAGTGGATCGCGTGGTGGACATCAACCCGGCGAAGCAGGGGCGTTATCTGCCCCTGAGCGGCGTGCGTGTTTCCTCACCACAAGAGGTCATGGACGCGCTGCCCGAAGGCGCCAACCTGTTTGTAATGAATTCCAACTACCTCGAAGAAATCAAGCGGATGACCGATGGACGCTACGTCTATCACGCCGTCGACAGCGCTTCGTTCCAGTGACTATTGAGATTAGAAAAATGACTGACAACACCATCAATAAAGCCTTCGAAGCCGAGTGCGCAGAACAAATCGCCGCTCAGGGCGATGACCAGAAACTCACCGGCCTGGCCCAGGACTTCTTCAACCAGTCGGCCAAGCACAAGTACAGCTACCACTTCTCGTGGATGGGCCGTCCGATCATCCAGCTGCCACAAGACATGATGGCGATGCAGGAAATCATCTGGCAGGTCAAACCGGACCTGGTGATTGAGTGCGGCATCGCCCACGGCGGTTCGATCATCTACTACGCCTCCTTGCTGGAGCTGCAAGGCCACGGCGAAGTGCTGGGCATCGACCTCGACATTCGCCCGCACAACCGCGAAGCCATCGAAAGCCACCCGATGAGCAAGCGCATCAAGATGATCGAAGGCTCGAGCATCGACGAGGCCATCGCCGCACAAGTACGCGCTGCCGCCGAAGGCAAGAAAGTCATCCTCGTGCTCGACTCCAACCACACCCACGATCACGTACTGGAAGAGCTGCGCCTGTACGCACCACTGGTGTCGGTGGACAGCTACTGCGTGGTCATGGACACCGTGGTTGAAGACATGCCGGCCGATTTTTTCCCGGACCGTCCATGGGGCCCGGGCGACAACCCGAAGACCGCCGTGTGGAAATACCTGGAAGAAAACGCTGACTTCGAAATCGACCGTCAGTTGCAGAACAAGCTGCTGATCACCGTGGCGCCGGATGGCTATCTGCGTCGCGTTCGTTAATCACTCTTGAATTGAATGTAGGTTCTCGGCTTCTGGCCGGTTGTGGGGATAGAAATATGCGCGTTCAAAACACTGCTCGAAACGATGTGGCACCGCTGAATGAACGGTTGACGGTGGTGGTGATTTCCCACAACCGCAACGCCTACCTGCGGCGCACCTTGCAGTATTACAGCAGCTATCCCTGCACGATTCTGGTCCTGGACTCGTCGCTGAAAAGCGACGACGACATCGCCCGTGATTACCCGATGGTCGATTACCGGCACCTGCCGCAATTTACCTACACCGGGTTGCAGGAAAAACTCGCCTATGGCGTGAATCAGGTGACCACGCCGTACATGGTGTTGGCGGCTGACGATGATTTCCTGCTGCACGATGCGATCACCGAGTCGCTGGAATTCCTCGAAGACCATGCCGACTACGGCATGTGCCACGGCTACGGGATCATGTACCTGGCACGCGCCACGGAAGTGAATTACTTCCGCCGCGACCGCAAGGGCCCGGAAGACTATTGCTCGGAGTCGGCCGAAGAACGCCTGACGCAATTCATGGGGCACTTCCTGCCGCCGTTCTACGCGGTCAGCCGTACCGAGTTGCTGCAGGACTGGCACAACGCGCTGCTGCCGGGCACCAGCTTCGAGTGGCAGGAAATCGGCCATGCCTATTACATGCTCGCGCGTGCCAAGGCGCGGATCTTGCCGATCCCGTTCGCCGTGCGGGAAATCCCTTACGGTTCCTCGGAGCACAACACCAACGTGCTGACGGTGTTGACGCTCAAGGACGCGAAAACCGTGGCCGACCGCGAGCGCTTTGCCGAGTTTCTGGCGTCTTTGCCGACCGGCATGGCCCACAAGACGCTGGACGAAGGCAAGCAGGTGGCGCTGGACAGTTTCGCCACCATGGCCGACTGCCTGAATAACATGCGTTCGCTGAAAGGGACGCTGATTTTCACGTCGGCGTGGCTGGAGGCCGGCAAAGAGCCGGTGCGTACGTTTAATACCGAGCAATTTGTCGAGATGCCGTTCTACAACCAACCGATGTTCGATCTGTTGACTCAATTCGAATTCCTGCTGCACACCATGCCGGCCGGCAAGTTGCAGTTGCAGGAACTGGAAGGCATTTTGCTCAAGCAGCATGAGCTGATGCGCGTGCACCCTAACGACAACGAGCGCACCTTGCGCAGCCGTCTGTGGGAAGCCCTGAGCCTGTACGCCTACAACCGCACGGTGGTTTCACGTCTGGTCGAGTCGTTGAAGGATTCCGATGAGGCCGAAGAAGGCCTCAAGCTGCAAGCCTGGGCCGAGCGCCTGGTATCGGTGCCGGCACAGGACGAGCAATCGCTGTTCGAGAACATGCCGTCCGGGCGCTTGCTCAACTGGCTGGAGGCGCGCAACCCCGATGCCAAACAGCTCAAGGTGATTGAGGCGCAGCTGCGTAAACGCAATGGCGGCCCGCAGTTCGGCATCATGCTGTTGGACCTCGACGCCGATATAGTCAAGTTGCAGACCACCTTCGACAGCCTGGTCGCGGGTCACTGCAAGGCGTTCAAAGTGGTGGTGTTTACCACCGGTGATTTGCCGGCGACCACTACACCGCGTGACACCGTGCACTTCGTCAAAGTCACCGCGACCAATTACGTCGATCGCATCAACCAGAGCGTTAACCAATCCACCGCCGACTGGCTGGTGCTGGCCGAGGCCGGTGATCAGTTCAGCGCCAGCGGCCTGCTGCGCGCCAGCCTGGAGCTGATGGGCGCCGAAGGCATTCGTGCCGTGGCAATGGACGAACTCCAGCGCCAGGCAAACGGTTCGCTGGCGGATGTGTTCCGTCCCGGCGTCAACCTGGATCTGCTGCAAACCGTGCCGTCGCTGATGGCCCGGCACTGGCTGATCCAGCGTGACGTGTTGGTGAACGCGGGTGGCTACTCGGCTGAATACCTGTCGGCGCTGGAATTCGACCTGTTGCTGCGTCTGATCGAAGACGGTGGCCTGGGTGGCCTGGCGCATCTGGCCGAGCCGCTGCTGATCTGCGACGCATCGTCCGTCGAGGAAAACGCTCACGAACGTCAAACCCTGACCCGTCACCTGACGGCTCGCGGTTATCGCGGTCAGGTCAGCTCCGAATTGCCTCAAACCTGGCAGATCGATTACCAACACGCCGCGCGGCCAAAGGTCTCGATCATTCTGCACAGTCAGGACAATCTGGAGCACTTGCAACGCGCGGTGGTCAGCGTGCTGCAACGTACCCGTTACCAGCAGCATGAAATCCTGATCGCCGATAACCACAGCCAGTCCGAAGAGCTGGCGACCTGGCTGACCAGCCTGGAAGGCAAGGGCGATCGCCTGCGCGTCTTGCGCACCGGTAAACGCTTGAGCGCCTCGGCGCTGCATAACTTTGCAGTCAGTGAGGCCAAGGGTGCCTACGTGGTGTTGATGTCGGCCGAAGCCGAAGTGGTCAACTCCAACTGGCTCGACAGCCTGCTCAATCAGGCCCAGCGTCCGGAAGTCGGGATTGTCGGCGGCAAGCTGATGGATTTCCGTGGCGTCACTACGCAAGCCGGCCTGGTGCTTGGCTTGAACGGCGTGATCGGTTCGGTATTCATTGATGAGCGCAAAGATGCCAAGGGCTACATGAACGGTCATCAGGTCGAGCAGAACTACTCGGCGGTGTCCGGCGCTTGCATGATGGTGCGCAAAGACCTTTACGAGGTCGTTGGTGGTCTGGACGAAGAGCATTTCGACGAAGCGTTTGCCGACATCGACCTGTGCCTGAAAGCCGCCGATGCCGGTTACCTGATCGTCTGGTGCCCACAAGCACAGATGCTGCACCCGGGCCTGTTGCCGGATGCACCGCAAACGGCCGCGGCGCTGCAAGACAAGTGGGGCGCGCGCTTCACTCAAGACGCGGCGTACAACCAGAACCTGGCCTTGACCGGCAAGGGCTTTACCCTCGGCGCAGCCTCCAGTGTGAACTGGACGCAGTTGCTCGCTTAAGCCTGGCTGACAGGAAAAAGGATTCAAGGCATGTTTAACGGTAAATCGATTTTCATCTCCGGCGGCACCGGCTCGTTCGGGCGCAATTTCATCCGACGTCTGCTGGAGCAATACCAGCCAAAACGCGTCGTCGTGTTCTCGCGCGATGAGCTCAAGCAGTACGAAATGCAGCAGACGTTCAATGCCCCGTGCATGCGTTACTTTTTGGGTGATGTGCGCGACGCCGAGCGTTTGCGCCAGGCCATGCGCGGCATCGATTACGTGGTGCATGCCGCCGCCCTGAAGCAAGTGCCGGCGGCGGAATACAACCCGACCGAATGCATCCGCACCAACGTCAATGGCGCCGAAAACATCATCGCCGCAGCCATCGACAACGGCGTGAAAAAAGTCGTCGCGCTGTCCACCGACAAGGCCGCCAGTCCGATCAACCTGTACGGCGCGACCAAGTTGCTGTCGGACAAATTGTTCGTGGCCGCCAACAACATTGCCGGCGAGCAGCAGACCCGGTTTGCCGTGGTCCGCTACGGCAACGTTGCCGGTTCGCGGGGGTCGGTGGTGCCGTTCTTCAGCAAGCTGATCAGCGAAGGCGCGACTGAATTGCCGATCACCGATGAACGCATGACGCGTTTCTGGATCACCCTCGATCACGGCGTGCAATTCGTGCTCGACAGCTTTGCGCGCATGCACGGCGGTGAAGTGTTTGTGCCGAAGATTCCGTCGATTCGCATCGTTGATCTGGCGCAGGGCATGGCTGAACACCTGCCGCACAAAAACGTGGGGATTCGCCCAGGCGAAAAGCTCCATGAGTTGATGGTGCCGCTGGACGACGCGCGAATGACCCTGGAGTTCGCCGATCACTACACGATTCAGCCGTCGATCCGCTTCACCAGTGTCGACGTGGATTTTGCCGTGGACAACCTGGGCGAGCAGGGGCGCGCCGTGAGCGAGGACTTCGAGTACCGCTCCGACACCAACCCGCACTTCCTGTCGGTGGGCCAGATCGCTGACCTGCACGCCGAGTTGTCGGCATGATTCCTTACGGTCGGCAAAGCCTCGATCAGACAGACATCGACGCGGTGGTTGCCGTGTTGCAGTCTGACTGGCTCACGCAAGGGCCGACCATCGAGCGTTTCGAACAGGCCATGGCCGAACGTTGCCAGGCCGGTTTCGCGGTGGCGGTGTGCAACGCCACGGCGGCGCTGCACATCGCTTGCCTGGCGGCGGGGCTCGGGCCGGGTGATCGTTTGTGGACCACGCCGAACACCTTTTTGGCCTCGGCCAACTGTGGCCGTTATTGCGGCGCCGAGGTTGATTTCGTCGACATCGATCCACTGACCTGGAACCTTGATGCCTATGCCCTGAAGGCGAAGCTGGAGGCGGCTGAAGACAGCGGCACGCTGCCCAAAGTGCTGGTGGCGGTGGCCTTCTCCGGCCAAAGCTGTGATATGCGCATGATCGCCGAACTGGCCGAGCGCTATGGCTTCACGGTCATCGAAGACGCGTCCCATGCGGTGGGCGCGTCCTACGCCGGTCGGCCGGTGGGCTGTGGCGAATTCGCCGCCATGACGGTGTTCAGCTTCCACCCGGTCAAGATCATCACCAGTGCCGAAGGTGGCATGGTGCTGACCAATCGCCCGCATCTGGCTGAACGCTTGCAGCGTCTGCGCAGCCACGGCATGACCCGCGATCCGCAGCACATGACTGAATCCAGTCACGGCCCGTGGTATTACCAGCAAGTGGAGCTGGGCTTCAATTACCGCATCACTGACCTGCAAGCAGCCCTCGGGTTGTCACAGCTGGGTAAACTTGACGGGTTTATCCAACGTCGTCGTGAACTGGTGGCGCGTTATGACCGCTTGCTGGCGTACTTGCCGTTGACCCTGCCGAGCATTCAGCCCGAGGCCGAATCGGCGTGGCACCTGTACGTGGTGCGCCTGCAGACGGAGCGGATCAGCCTCAGTCATCGACAGGTGTTCGAAGGGTTGCGAGCGGCCGGGGTCGGGGTGAACCTGCACTATATTCCGGTGCATTTGCAGCCGTATTATCGTGACCTGGGATTCTCCGAAGGGGACTTCCCGCAAGCGGAGCGTTACTACGCCGAGGCCATCAGCCTGCCGCTGTTTCCTTTACTGAGCGATGAACAACAGGATTATGTGGTCGAGCAGTTGCGACGGCTGGTCCTTGAGGAGTAGTACCTTGAGCAGCGTTGCGATCATTCCGGCCCGAGGCGGCAGCAAGCGCATCCCCCGCAAGAACCTCAAGCCGTTCGACGGCGTGCCGATGATCGTTCGCTCGATTCGTACGGCGCTGGATTCGGCGCTGTTCGACCAGGTGGTTGTCAGCACCGACGATGAAGAAATTGCCGAGGTTGCCCGGGCGCATGGGGCTCACGTGCCGTTCATGCGTCCGGCGTCGTTGGCGGATGATTTCACCGGCACGGCAGCGGTGATGGTTCATGCCTTGAATGAACTGCCCGCCGTCGAATTCGCCTGCTGCATCTACGCGACCGCGCCGCTGTTGCAAGCGCGGTATCTGCGCCAGGGGCTGGACGTGCTGGAACGGCATCCGGACAAGTCGTTTGCGTTCTCCGTCGCCAGTTTCGGCTTCCCGGTGCAGCGTGCCTTGACCCTCGACGAAGAGGGCGCCCTGACCTCGCTTTACCCGGAATTTCGCGCGACTCGCTCCCAGGACTTGCCCGAAGCCTTTCAGGACGCCGGCCAGTTTTATTGGGGGCGTCGCGCAGCCTGGTTGCGCGGCGACGTTCTGTTTTCCCCGGCGAGCCTGCCGGTGATCCTGCCGCGGCATCTGGTGCAGGACATCGACACCCTTGAAGACTGGACGCGCGCCGAATACCTTTACGCCGCATTGAAAGCCGGCGGTGAAGTGCAATGAGAGTATTGATTCGTTCCGACGCCTCACCGACCATTGGCAGCGGCCATATCGCGCGCCTGTTGCCACTGGCCAGAACCTTGCGCAAGCAGGGTTCGCACGTGGCGTTCGCCTGTCGTCTGCTGCCGGTGCATCGGCTGGACGCTTTGGCGGGCGAAGGCTTCGAAACCTTTGCGCTGCCCGATCGTTATCCCGATGAAGACCCGCAACAAGCCATCGAATCGATGCTGCCGTGGCAAGCGGACATCGACGCGTTGGCACAGGCGCTGGAAGACCAGCCGGCGTTCGACTGGATCATCGTCGACCACTATGGCCTCGATCATCGCTGGCAGAGCGCGGCCCGGCGCTGGGCGCCCCGGATCGCCGTGGTGGATGACCTCGCGACGCGCACCTACGACGCTGATCTGCTGCTCAATCAAAACCTCTCCGGAACGCCTGAGGCGTATGCCTCGCTGCTGCCACGGGATTGCCAGACCTTGCTCGGCCCGCGCTTTGCGATGCTGCGCGATGAGTTCAGCTGCGCGGCCATCGGGATCAAACCGCAGGCCAAACGGGTGCTGGTGAACTTTGGTGGCTTCGATGCGGCGATGCAGACGCATCACGCGATGTTGGCGATGGCGGACTTCCATGAGTTGGAAGTCGATTTTGTTGCCGGTGCCGATAATCCGGCCTGGGAACAGATGCAGGCGTTGGTGGCGGATCGTCCAAACTGGCGTTTGCACAGTTTTGTCAGCGACTTCTACCGATTGATGACCGAGGCCGACCTGTTTGTCGGTGCCGGCGGTGGCACCAGTTGGGAGCGGGCGGCGCTGGGGTTGCCGACGATTTGCATTGCCGTGTCGAATAATCAGCAGGCCAATGGCGACGTCATGGCGGCAGCGGGGGCCCATGTCTACCTGGGCCCGCGTGAGCAGGTCAGCGTGGAGCAACTGCGTCAGGCTGTGGGTTTTGTCACGGACAATCAAGGGTTGCGCCAGAGCCTTGCCGAACACTCCCGGCGATTGGTCGATGGCCGCGGTGCGCAGCGCGTGGCGGCTGCATTGGCCGGTGCGATTTTACAGATACGCCCGGCCACCCTGAACGACTCGACGTTGTTGTTCGAGGGGCGCAATGCCGAAGCCGTACGGCGCTGGTCGCTGGAGACCGGCGTCATTGACCGGCAAGCCCACCAGAACTGGCTGACCGCCAGCCTGAGCAATGACCAGCGCTTGTTATTGATCGCCGAGGCGGACGACGGTCCGGTAGGTGTGCTGCGTTATGACCGGCGTGGCGTTGAAGCCGAAGTGTCGATTTATCTGTTCGAAGACCGTTTCGGGCTGGGCTGGGGCAGGGCGCTGCTGGCGCGGGGCGAGGCATTTGTCACCCGACATTGGCCACAACTGACCGCCATCACCGCTCAGGTTTTGCCGTCCAACCAGCCGTCGCTGAAAGTCTTTCGCGAAGCCGGTTTCACCCAGAGTGCCTGCGCGTTCACGCGCGTATTGAAGGATCACCGCAATGACTAGTTTCAAGATCGGCAACCGCTTGATCGGTGCTGACGCGCCGCCCTTCATCATTGCCGAGATGAGTGGCAACCATAACCAGTCGCTGGACATGGCGTTGCGCATCGTCGAAGCGGCGGCCAGGGCCGGCGCCCATGCCTTGAAACTGCAAACCTACACGGCCGAGACCATGACCCTGGACCTGTCCGAAGGCGAGTTCTTCATCAAGGACCCCAACAGTCTGTGGGCGGGCACATCGCTGTATGCCTTGTACGAGAAAGCGCATACCCCATGGGAATGGCATGCGCCGATTTTCGCCCGGGCCAGGGAACTGGGGATGCTGGCATTCTCCACGCCGTTCGATGACAGCGCCGTCGACTTCCTCGAAAGCCTAGACGTGCCGGCCTACAAGATCGCCAGTTTCGAAAACACCGACCTGCCGCTGATTCGCCGGGTTGCCGCCACGGGCAAGCCGTTGATTATCTCCACCGGCATGGCCAGCATCGCCGAACTCGATGAAACCGTGCGCGCGGCCCGAGAGGCCGGTTGCCAGGACCTGGTGTTGCTCAAGTGCACCAGCACCTATCCCGCGACCCCGGCCAACAGCAATGTGCGCACGATTCCCCATCTGCGTGAATTGTTCGGTTGCCAGGTCGGTTTGTCTGATCATTCCATGGGTGTCGGGGTGTCCGTGGCCGCGGTGGCGCTGGGGGCGACAGTGGTGGAGAAGCATTTCACCCTCGACCGTGCGGCCGGTGGTGTAGACGCCAGTTTCTCCCTGGAACCGGCGGAACTGGCCAGCCTGGTCGTCGAGACCGAGCGTGCCTGGCAGGCAATGGGCCAGGTGCATTACGGCGTGACTGAAGCCGAGCGCAAATCCCTGGTGTACCGTCGCTCGCTTTATGTCACCCAGGACATGGCCGCCGGTGAGCCCTTCACCACGGCCAATCTGCGCGCCATCCGTCCGGGCCTGGGGCTGGCCCCCAAGCACGCTGAAACCCTTCTGGGCCGCCGCGCCCGCCACGCCATCACGCGTGGAACCCCGCTGGACTGGTCGCTGGTCGAATAACACCTTATCGGTTTGATTCGGCAAAATAGAGTGACCTGTGAGTCATAACGCGCATCTTCACTGTATTGTATTAATCGGGAAGGTGGCGCCTGGCCTGTTTCTGGCCCAGTGATAGCCTTTTATTCTTCCCGCCGTCGCGGCTACGGGGCGACGTTTTTCTCTGTTTGTCGGCGCCCTCGAATCCTTGCGAGCGGTGGTATTGGGCTGTTTATTATTGGGAAGCCGTAATGATTGGCATAAAAAGCATTGCGAGCTACGTTCCTGTAGCCGGCATAGACAATTACGCACAAGGTGCAAAATTCGAGAAGGATGAAGAATTCATCCTCGGCAAGATCGGTTCCGCCTTCCTGCCACGCAAAGACGATGCGCAAGAAACTTCGGACCTGTGCGTCGAAGCAGCCAATGCGCTGTTCGCCAATAACCCGGATTTGAAACGTGAAGCGGTCGATGTGCTGATCGTGGTCACCCAGAACGGTGACGAAGAAGGCCTGCCACACACCGCCGCCATCGTTCAGGACAAGCTCGGCCTGCCCACCACCGTGGCCGCGTTCGATATTTCCCTGGGCTGCTCCGGCTACGTCTACGGCATCTACGCGATCAAGGGCTTCATGGAAGCCGCCGGCCTGAAGAATGGCCTGCTGATCACCGCTGATCCGTATTCGAAGATCGTCGACCCGGAAGACCGCAACACCACCATGCTGTTCGGCGATGCCGCCACCGCGACCTGGATGGGCGAAAACGCTCCATGGCAGTTGGGCAAGGCCAAGTTCGGCACCGACGGTTCCGGTGCCCCACACCTGAAAGTCACCGATGGTGTGTTCTTCATGAACGGTCGTCAGGTGTTCAACTTTGCGTTGCTCAAAGTCCCGGCGCATTTGCATGAACTGCTGGCCGATTCGCAACTGACCGCTGACGATGTCGATGCCTTCTGCATTCACCAGGGCAGTGCGGCGATTGTCGATGCGGTGGCACGCCGTTTCGAAGGCGAGCCGGAGAAGTTCCTCAAGGACATGGTCGAGACTGGCAACACCGTGTCGTCGAGCATTCCGTTGCTGCTGGAAAAACACGTACTGGACTCCACCTGGAAGCGCGTAGCGCTGAGTGGTTTCGGCGTTGGCTTGTCGTGGGGTTCGGCGATCATCTATCGCCCTTGACGGCGACGCTTCAGTCAAAGAAAGGCAGACACAAAAAAAGCGCTCAAGGTGTAATCTTGAGCGCTATTTTTTTGCCCGGACAATAAGCGAGGCGGCATGAGCGAGTTCTTTGAGCACAACGTCGATGTCATCCAGCAACGCTGGCCGGCATTGGCTGTGCGCTTGCTGGTGGAAGACACGAGCCTGTTGCAGGCGGATCTGGTGGAAGGCCTGGGCTCGACGTTGAGCATCAACGGCATTCAACTGACCAGCCGCCATGACCGTAGCCGCGAGGCCAGGGTTCAGGCCGAGAGCTTGCCGCTCGACAGCCCGGTGCTGCATGTGTACGGCACGGGGCTTGGCGATCTGCAATCGGCGTTGCTTGAGCGCGCCGGGCTTGAGCGCTTGTACGTGCACATCCTCAACGGTGCGGTGTTCAACCTGGTGCTGCAATTGCTCGATCAGCAGTCGTGGCTCAGCGATCCGCGAGTCGAGTTGCTGTATGCCGGTGATCTTGCGGAAATCAGACTGCCGTTTTTTGCCTTGCCGTCTGAGCTGGTCCTGGCCGATGACTTCAGCGCGAAGATTCGTGATCGCCTGATCAGCGAAACTCACCTCGCTTTCAACAACCGAGAGTTCGACCCGCAGTCGCCTGAGATCATCGAGCGCTTGCAGGCATGTCTGGCACTGGTGCAAGCCGATCGTGACGTGGCCGAACTGTTCGGTACTCGTCCCGGCCTGGAGGTATTTGTCATCGCTACCGGGCCGAGCCTGGAACAGCATTTCGAGACCTTGCGCGCAATTCGCAGCCAGGCTGAGCGTCCGTTGTTCATCTGCGTCGACACGGCTTTTCGTCCGTTGCTCAAGCATGGCATCCGTCCCGATGTGGTGGTCAGCATCGACCAGCGCATTTCGGCCCGGCACTTGCCGCCGGAGGACACGGCCGACATCACGCTGGTGTACATGCCCATGCTCGAGCCGCAGGTGCTTGAAGCCTGGCAGGGGGCGCGTCATGGCAGTTACTCCGCCAGTCCGATCTACCAGTCGTTGCGTGCGCAATTGCCCAGGGGCGAGTTGTATGTGGGCGGTAGCGTAATTCATCCGGCAACCGACCTGGCGGTGAAGATGGGCGCGACGCAGATTACCCTGTTCGGTGCCGATTTCGCTTTCCCTGGCGACAAGACCCACGCTGGCTGGAACGACGGCGACCTGGGACCACAACTGGGTGCTGCCAAACACTGGGTGCTGGATGGTCACGGTCAGCGCATCAAGACTCAGCTCAATTTCCGCAGCTATCTGTGTGAGCTGGAGCGGTTCATCGCCGGCCATCCGCAGGTGCGCTTCTATAACAGCAGCCGGGCAGGGGCGATGATCGCCGGGACCGTTTTTCATCCGGAGCTTGCCTCATGAGTGCTCGTGAATCTTTTATTGCCGAAGCGCAGCACTGCGCCACCTTGTTCCGTCTGGGGCGTGATGTTGAAGCCGGGCTGGCGATGACCGAGCTGGTCGGTGCCATTCACCCGACGTTCGATTCACAGGCACAGGATGTTCAGCAGCAGTGGACGTTTGTCCTTGGACAGATGCTGGCGTGCCAGGAGGCGCAGAACTGGCTGGCACTGGCGGATTACCTGGAATACGAACTGGTCGAGTTGCTGACCGACAGCCTGTCCTTTTAAGCAATTTCCCCTCTGTCGGTGCAGGCGAGCTCTCGCCATTCCCGTCGCCGACAGATCCCTGACGTCATTTTTTCGCTGCCGCATCGCCGCCAACCCCTTGATTTCCGGGGGGTGGCAACGTGATGGCAAATATTTTTGAAAATCCCCTAAAGCAAGTTGCATTGGCGACGATAACTATTACGAAGGTTCTCTAGGCCATACCCGGCGGTTGCCAGGGCCGGAAGCCGCAGTACCCAACCAACGAGGAATTCGTCATGGCTTTAACAGTAAACACCAACGTTACATCGTTGAACGTTCAGAAAAACCTGAACCGCGCTTCCGACGCTCTGTCGACTTCGATGTCTCGTCTGTCTTCCGGCCTGAAAATCAACAGCGCTAAAGACGACGCCGCCGGCCTGCAGATCTCCACTCGTATGACCTCGCAAATCCGCGGTCAGACCATGGCTATCAAAAACGCCAACGACGGTATCTCGATTGCTCAGACCGCTGAAGGCGCGATGCAGGAATCGACCAACATTCTGCAGCGTATGCGTGAACTGGCTGTTCAGTCCCGAAACGACTCGAACGGTACTCAAGACCGTATCGCCCTGAACAAAGAATTCGCGGCAATGTCGGACGAGCTGACTCGTATCGCCAACTCCACCAACCTGAACGGCAAGAACCTGATGGACGGTACCGCTGGTACCATGACCTTCCAGGTTGGTTCCAACACCGGTTCGGCTAACCAGATCACTCTGACCCTGGCTTCCGGCTTCGGCGCTGCAACCCTGTCCGTTGACTCCGCTACCCTGCAGATCACTGGTAACAGCTCGGCTACCGCTCAGGCTTCGTTCTCCGCTGCTCTGACCCGAATCGACGCCGCTCTGCAAACCATCAACAGCGCGCGTGCTGACCTCGGTGCTGCACAAAACCGTCTGACCAGCACCATCTCCAACCTGCAAAACATCAACGAAAACGCCAGTGCTGCACTGGGTCGCGTACAAGATACCGACTTCGCTGCTGAAACTGCACAGCTGACCAAGCAACAAACTCTGCAACAAGCTTCCACCGCAGTTCTGGCTCAGGCCAACCAACTGCCATCCGCTGTACTGAAACTGCTTCAGTAATAGCTGATTGAGTTTTGGCGAGGGGTGTGCGCTGGTCGTGCCCTCTCGCTTTTTTACTTTTAGAGGTGATGGACATGGATATGAGCGTGAAGCTGAACTTGTCTTATCCGGCGGCCAAGCACGCGACCCCGGTTGTCGACAAGGCTGCGGAAAAGCCTCGAGCGGAGCCCGCGAAAGTGGTCGACGTCAAGGAAGCACGCAAGACTGCCGAAACTGAACAGGACAAGCTGAAAATGGCCGTCCAGGAAATTGAAAAATTCGTTCAGTCGGTCAAGCGTAACCTGGAGTTCTCGATTGATGAGCCTTCAGGACAAGTCGTCGTAAAAGTCATTGCCAGTGAGTCGGGTGAGGTGGTTCGCCAGATCCCCAACGAAGAAGTCTTGAAACTGGCCAATAGTTTGAATGATGCAAGCAGCTTGTTGTTCAGCGCGAAAGCCTGACAGCTGGCACGAATTTTGTTGCTATGTTCTTTTGGGCGTTGTAGTGGTCAAAAGACCGGCGACACACTGAAGGGAGTTCCACATGGCAAGTCCAATTTTACCGGGCACGGGTTTAGGTTCAGGCCTTGATACCGGTGCTATCGTCAAAGCCTTGGTCAACGCTGACAAAGCGGCCAAACAAGGTCAGATCGACCGTGGGACCACGACCAACACGGCGAGCATCTCCGGGATTGGTACGCTGAAGTCGCTGCTGGCCACGTTCCAGAAAGCACTCACCGATCTGGGCAGCACGACCACTCCTCAGTTCACGGGTTATTCGGCAACGTCCTCCGACCCCAAAGTACTGACCTCTACGTCCAGCAACACCGCTGTTGCCGGCAATTACGTGGTCAAAGTCACCAGCCTTGCCACCTCGTCGAAAGTTGCCTCCGCGGCCTTTGCCGGCGGCGCGACCAGTCCGATCACGGCAGGCACGCTGACCATCACCCAGAACGGCACCAGCTACCCGGTGACCGTCGGTGCGGGCGCCACGCTGCAATCGGTGCGTGACTCGATCAACAGCCAGTACCAGGCCAGTGGCCTTAGCGCCAACATCGTGACCGACAGCTTCGGTTCGCGCCTGGTGTTGGGTTCGACCACGACCGGTGCAGGTTCCGATATCTCCGCCACCGGTATCCCTGAGCTGACTATCGACGGCACAGCCCCAATGGCCGGCACACCGACCGCAACCTCTTCGGGTGCGATTGGCGGCCTGGCTGCGGATGCGGTGTTCTCGGTGGATGGCCTGGCGATGACCAGCAAGTCCAACACCATCGACAAGTCGATCTCCGGCCTGAGCCTGGTTCTGACTGGCGCCGGTACATCGACCGTCAACGTTGCGACCAACAACGATGGCCTGAAAGCATCGATCCAGAAGTTCGTCGACGCCTACAACGCTGTTGCCAACGCAGTGACGTCCTTGACCAAGCCGTCCCTGGACGACGATGGCAAGCCGACCGTACCGGCTGCGCTGACCGGTGACCCGTTGCCACGTTCGCTGCTGGCCGCCATTCGTGCTCCGTTGTCGCAGACCGGTGCCGGTGACAAGCTGACCGTGCTCTCGCAATTGGGGATCACCACGGACCAGAAGACCGGTGCGCTGAACTTCGACGGTACCAAGTTCACCGCTGCGATGAACGACAAGAAGCTCGGTGGCGAAGTCCAGACCCTGTTCACCGGCACCAACGGTCTGCTCGATCGCATGAACAATGTGATCAAGCCATACACCGACACCGGTGGCATTCTCGACACTCGCACCACCAACCTGAATGTGACCAAAACCAAGCTGACGGCTGATCAGGCTGCCTTGGATCGTCGGGTCGAAACACTGACCGCAGTACTGACCAAAAAGTACAACGACATGGATACCCTCGTCGGTAAGTTGAAGGCAACCGCCAGCAACATTACCGGGATGTTCGAGGCCATGGCCGCGCAGCAGAAGAACTCGTAACACGCACAACGCCAAAAGCCCGGCAGCGTTTTCAAGCGCTCCGGGCTTTTTGCATTTGAATCTAAAGTTTTTTGACGCGTCGTCGATACACTGGTTAGACGAACTACAGAATTTTGATGAGGTACAACATGAATCCAATGTTAGCCCTTCGCCAATACCAGAAGATTGGCGCTCAAGCGCAAACTTCCGAAGCCAGTCCTCATCGACTGGTACAGATGCTGATGGAAGGTGGCCTGGACCGTATTGCCCAGGCCAAAGGCGCCATGGAGCGCAAAGACATTCCGAACAAGGGTGTTTTGATTGGCAAGGCCATCGGCATCATCGGTGGTTTGCGTGAAGGTCTGGACCTAGAGAACTCCATCGAAACCGTCGGTGAGCTGGACAACCTTTACGCCTACATGATGAAGCGTCTGGCTGAAGCCAACATCAAGACCGACCCGAAGATTCTCGACGAAGTCGCTGATTTGCTTCGTACTGTCAAAGACGGTTGGGATGGTATTGCCGCACCGGGTCCGCAGTTTTAAGGAGATCACCATGAGTCTTGTATTGCAGCGAATCGAACACACCCGCGAAGCCCTGGTCGGTGCATTGGCCGAGCGCAATTGGGAAGCCATCGGTGAGTTGGACCTGGCGTGCCGATCCTGCATGGAAGACGTTTTGAGTGAGGCTTCGGTGGATGAGGCCGCGTTGCGCGACAACCTTGAGGAGTTGCTGGGGGTGTACAAGCAGCTGCTTGAGGCCGCGACGGGGGAGAGGCAAGCGATAGTCGACGAGATGTCGCAGATCCATCAAGCACAGAACGCGGCAAAGGTTTACCATCTGTTTGGTTAATTAATCCTCGGTTAATCCAAACATAGTGCGCCATAAATTTGACTGTGCACGGTTTTTTGACTTAACTAGTGGCTGGTTCCAGATTTCAGGCGAGTACAGGCAGAATGTGTCTGCAAGCGTCTAGCTTGCCCCATCATTTTTGGGCATTGAGTTGACTAGGGAAGTTGCTATTGCATGTGGCGTGAAACCAAAATTCTGCTGATTGATGACGATAGCGTCCGCCGCCGCGACCTGGCGGTGATTTTAAATTTTCTCGGTGAAGAAAATTTACCCTGCGGAAGCCATGACTGGCAGCAGGCTGTCGGCTCTTTGTCATCAAGTCGTGAAGTGATCTGTGTCCTGATCGGGACGGTCAATGCTCCTGGCGCACTTACGGGCTTGTTAAAGACACTCGCAACCTGGGATGAGTTCCTTCCGGTTTTGTTAATGGGCGATAATTCTTCCGTTGACTTGCCAGAAGACCAGCGTCGCCGAGTGCTTTCGACTCTCGAAATGCCGCCCAGCTACAGCAAGTTGCTCGACTCCCTGCACCGTGCCCAGGTCTATCGCGAGATGTACGACCAGGCCCGTGAGCGCGGTCGTCACCGTGAACCCAATCTGTTCCGCAGTCTTGTCGGCACCAGCCGGGCGATTCAACACGTCCGTCAGATGATGCAGCAAGTGGCCGACACCGACGCCAGCGTGCTGATCCTCGGTGAGTCCGGCACTGGCAAGGAAGTGGTTGCGCGTAACTTGCACTACCACTCCAAGCGTCGTGACGCGCCCTTCGTGCCGGTCAACTGTGGGGCGATCCCGGCCGAGTTGCTGGAAAGCGAATTGTTCGGCCACGAGAAGGGCGCCTTTACCGGGGCGATCACCAGCCGTGCCGGACGTTTCGAACTGGCCAACGGCGGTACATTGTTCCTCGATGAAATCGGCGACATGCCGCTGCCGATGCAGGTCAAGTTGCTGCGCGTGCTGCAGGAGCGCACCTTCGAGCGCGTGGGCAGCAACAAGACCCAAAGCGTCGACGTGCGCATCATTGCCGCGACCCACAAGAACCTCGAAAGCATGATCGAGATCGGCACCTTCCGCGAAGACTTGTACTACCGCCTGAACGTGTTCCCGATCGAGATGGCGCCACTGCGCGAGCGCGTCGAAGACATCCCGTTGCTGATGAACGAATTGATCTCACGCATGGAGCACGAGAAGCGCGGTTCGATCCGTTTCAACTCGGCAGCGATCATGTCGCTGTGCCGTCACGGCTGGCCGGGCAACGTTCGCGAGCTCGCCAACCTGGTGGAGCGCATGGCGATCATGCACCCGTACGGGGTGATCGGCGTGGTCGAGTTGCCGAAGAAATTCCGCTATGTCGACGACGAAGACGAGCAACTGGTCGACAGCCTGCGCAGCGATCTGGAAGAACGAGTGGCCATCAACGGTCACACCCCGGACTTCACCGCCAACGCCATGCTGCCGCCCGAAGGCCTGGACCTGAAGGACTACCTCGGTGGTCTGGAGCAGGGCCTGATTCAGCAGGCGCTGGATGATGCCAATGGCATCGTCGCACGCGCAGCTGAACGCCTGCGGATTCGTCGCACCACGCTGGTGGAAAAGATGCGCAAGTACGGCATGAGCCGTCGCGATGGAGATGAACAGGCGGATGATTGACGCCTGTTTTTCAAGTCCTTCATTTTTGGGCGGTTTTTTTTAGGCACGGGTATTGCTACATCCCTCGCAACGTTCCGTTTAACTGACGGTCAGCCAAGCGAGAGAGCACGATGCCCCAAGCCGCCCAGATGTCTCCTGTCCCTGACGCTTCGGGACAACCGTCGTCCGTAGAGCAGGCAAGCCGGCTTGGCCTTGAGCAGGCGTTTGCGCTGTTCAGCCAGATGTCCAGTCAACTGACCGATTCCTACAGCATGCTTGAAGCCCGGGTCACCGAGCTCAAGGGCGAGTTGGCCGTGGTCAGTGCCCAGCGCATGCAAGAGCTGGCGGAAAAAGAACGCCTGGCCAATCGCCTGCAAAATCTCCTCGACCTGTTGCCTGGCGGCGTTATCGTCATTGATGCCCAAGGCATCGTGCGCGAAGCCAATCCGGCAGCGTGTGAGTTGCTCGGACTGCCGCTCGAAGGCGAACTCTGGCGTCACGTCATCGCTCGTTGCTTTGCGCCTCGCAAGGACGACGGTCATGAAATCTCGCTCAAGGACGGTCGGCGCCTGTCGATCGCCACTCGCTCGCTGGATGCCGAACCGGGTCAGTTGGTGCTGCTCAACGACCTGACTGAAACCCGCCATCTGCAAGACCAATTGGCCCGTCACGAACGCTTGTCTTCCCTGGGTCGAATGGTCGCCTCGCTGGCGCATCAGATTCGCACGCCGTTGTCGGCCGCTTTGCTATACGCCAGTCACTTGACCGAGCAGGAACTGCCGGTCGCCACGCAACAGCGTTTTGCCGGTCGCCTGAAAGAACGCCTGCATGAGCTGGAGCATCAGGTTCGCGACATGCTGGTGTTCGCTCGCGGCGAGCTGCCGCTGACCGATCGCGTCACGCCCAAACAGCTGATGCAATCACTGCAAGCGGCGGCGCTGACCCATGTTCAGGACTTGCCAGTGCGTTGGCAGTGCGACAGTCATGCCGGCGAGTTGCTGTGCAATCGCGACACGCTGATCGGGGCAATTCTCAACCTGATCGAGAATGCGATTCAGGCGAGTGCCGGTGATGTTCGTTTGAAAGTTCACCTGTACACCCGCGGACAGAATCTGCATGTGTGCGTCAGCGATAGCGGAAGTGGTATCGACAGCGCGGTGCTGGCGCGTCTGGGTGAGCCGTTTTTCACCACCAAGACCACCGGCACCGGCCTGGGCCTGACCGTGGTCAAGGCAGTGGCCCGTGCGCATCAGGGCGAATTGCAACTGCGCTCGCGGCCGGGTCGTGGCACCTGTGCGCAGGTGGTCCTGCCGCTTTTTTCGGGTGACAAACCCGGCGCTCAGGGAGCGGAATGAAAGGCATGGCAATCAAGGTTCTACTGGTTGAGGATGACCGCGCGCTACGTGAGGCACTGGCCGATACGCTGATGCTGGCGGGGCACGATTTCAAGGCGGTCGGTTCGGCCGAGGACGCGCTGGCGGCAGTCGCCGTCGAGGCGTTCAATCTGGTGATCAGTGACGTCAATATGCCGGGCATGGACGGGCACCAGTTGCTTGGCTTGTTGCGGGCGCGGCAGCCGCAATTGCCGGTATTGCTGATGACCGCCCACGGCGCCGTCGAGCGCGCAGTCGATGCGATGCGCCAGGGTGCAGCGGATTACCTGGTCAAGCCGTTCGAGCCCAAGGCCTTGCTGGATCTGGTCGCGCGTCATGCGTTGGGCAATCTCGGTACGGCCGAGGGCGAAGGTCCGGTTGCGTTCGAACCGGCCAGTGCACAATTGCTGGAGTTGGCCGCCCGAGTGGCGCGCAGTGATTCCACGGTATTGATCTCGGGCGAGTCCGGCACCGGCAAAGAAGTGTTGGCCCGCTACATTCACCAGCATTCCCATCGGGCCAGTCAGCCGTTTATTGCGATCAACTGCGCCGCGATTCCCGACAACATGCTCGAAGCCACGCTGTTCGGCCACGAAAAAGGTTCTTTCACCGGCGCCATCGCTGCGCAGGCCGGCAAGTTCGAGCAAGCCGACGGCGGTACGATTCTGCTCGATGAAATCTCCGAAATGCCCCTCGGGCTGCAGGCCAAGTTGCTGCGGGTTTTGCAGGAGCGTGAAGTCGAGCGCGTTGGCGCACGCAAAACCATCACCTTGGACATTCGGGTCGTCGCCACGACCAACCGTGATCTGGCCGGTGAAGTGGCGGCGGGGCGTTTTCGTGAAGACCTCTACTATCGACTGTCGGTGTTTCCGCTGGCCTGGCGTCCGCTGCGCGAGCGCACCGCCGACATCCTGCCGCTGGCCGAGCGACTGCTGGCCAAGCACGTCAATAAAATGAAGCACGCGGCGGCGAAGCTGTCGCCCGAGGCGCAGGCGTGCCTGATCGGTTATCCATGGCCGGGCAACGTGCGTGAGCTGGACAACGCGATCCAGCGTGCGTTGATTCTGCAGCAGGGTGGTTTGATCCAGCCGCAGGATTTCTGCCTGTCCGGGCCGGTGGCCTGTGCGCCGTTGCCGACGTTGGCAGCCGCACCGTTGCGAGCGGTCGAGGTGGATGCCGAATCGGCTGGCGCATTGGGCGATGACCTGCGGCGCCGAGAGTTTCAGATGATCATCGACACCTTGCGCTCCGAGCGTGGTCGTCGCAAAGAGGCTGCCGAACGCCTGGGCATCAGCCCGCGCACCTTGCGCTACAAGCTGGCGCAGATGCGTGATGCCGGCATGGACGTCGAAGCGTACCTGTTCGCTACCTGAAAATTGACACTCGCAACATCAATCCAAAACTGTGCGAGCCTGCTCGCGAAGAGGGAGTGTCAGTCGACATCTGTGTGTCTGTCACATCGCCTTCGCGAGCAGGCTCGCTCCCACATGGGTTTTGCGGTGAGTCAGGGTTCAGGCGAAGCGAGAAGGGCTTTTGTGTAGGGCAATCGCGGAGCTGGCACCCTTGTTGCTAACACCTCAGTACCCGCCGAGTGAGTGTCAAAAAATTGCGGGTCGCCAACGAGAGTAGATCATGAGCCAAGGTATTGAATTTAATCGGTTGATGCTGGATATGCGTTCCATGCAAATGGATGCCATGTCTGCGCCGAAATCGACTGCCGCAGTCCCTGAATTGGGTGGCAGCAGCTTTTCCGACATGCTCGGTCAAGCCGTCAATAAAGTGAACGACACTCAGCAGGCGTCCAATCAGTTGGCCAGTGCCTTCGAGATCGGCAAAAGCGGCGTCGACCTGACGGACGTGATGATTTCCTCACAGAAGGCCAGCGTGTCTTTCCAGGCGTTGACGCAAGTGCGCAACAAACTGGTTCAGGCTTACCAAGACATCATGCAGATGCCGGTTTAAGGACGAATTGAGTCATGGCAGAAGCAGTCGCCGATAACGTTCCGGCCAAGGCCACCCCAATAGACGGCAAACCGCCGCTGTTCGGGTTGTCCTTCCTGGAAAACCTCTCCGAGATGACCATGCTGCGTCAGGTAGGCCTGTTGGTCGGCCTGGCTGCGAGCGTGGCGATTGGTTTTGCCGTGGTGCTGTGGTCGCAGCAGCCGGACTACCGGCCTCTGTACGGCAGCCTTGCCGGTATGGACGCCAAGCAGGTCATGGACACCCTGGCCTCCGCCGATATTCCTTACACCGTTGAACCGAACTCTGGCGCCTTGTTGGTCAAGGCCGATGATTTGTCCCGTGCGCGACTGAAACTCGCGGCGGCTGGTGTCACTCCCAGCGACGGCAACATCGGCTTTGAAATCCTCGACAAGGACCAGGGCCTCGGGACCAGCCAGTTCATGGAAGCGACCCGTTATCGTCGTGGCCTCGAAGGCGAACTGGCTCGCACCATTTCCAGCCTGAACAACGTCAAGGGTGCCCGCGTGCACCTGGCGATTCCGAAAAGCTCGGTGTTCGTGCGTGATGAACGCAAGCCAAGCGCTTCGGTTCTGGTTGAGCTGTATTCCGGTCGCTCGCTGGAACCGGGCCAGGTGATCGCGATCATCAACCTGGTCGCGACCAGTGTTCCTGAGCTGAGCAAATCGCAGATCACCGTCGTCGACCAGAAGGGCAACCTGCTGTCGGATCAGGCGGAGAACTCCGAGCTGACCATGGCTGGGAAGCAATTCGATTACAGCCGTCGCATGGAAACCATGCTGACCCAGCGCGTGCACAACATCCTGCAGCCGGTGCTGGGCAACGATCGTTATAAAGCCGAAGTGTCTGCCGACGTCGATTTCAGCGCCGTCGAGTCGACCTCCGAGCAGTTCAACCCGGATCAACCGGCGTTGCGCAGCGAGCAGTCGGTCAACGAACAACGCACCGCCAGCAATGGCCCGCAAGGTGTGCCTGGTGCCCTGAGCAACCAGCCACCGTCGCCAGCCTCGGCGCCGCAAACCACTGGTGGCACGACCGCATCGGCCGGCATGGTGCAGCCAGGCCAGCCGTTGATCGATGCCAACGGTCAGCAAATCATGGACCCGGCCACCGGTCAGCCAATGCTGGCGCCGTACCCGGCGGACAAGCGTCAACAATCCACCAAGAACTTCGAGCTCGACCGTTCCATCAGCCACACCAAGCAACAGCAGGGTCGATTGAATCGCCTGTCGGTGTCGGTGGTGGTCGATGATCAGGTCAAGGTCAACGCGGCCAACGGCGAAACCACCCGTGCGCCGTGGAGCGCCGATGAATTGGCGCGCTTCACTCGCCTGGTGCAGGACGCGGTCGGTTTCGACGCCAGCCGTGGCGACAGCGTCAGCGTGATCAACATGCCGTTCTCCGCAGAACGCGGTGAAGTGATTGCCGACATTCCGTTCTACTCGCAGCCGTGGTTCTGGGACATCGTCAAGCAAGTGCTCGGCGTCTTGTTCATCCTGGTGCTGGTGTTCGGGGTACTGCGTCCGGTGCTCAACAACATCACCGGTGGCGGCAAAGGCAAGCAGCTGGCCGGCATTGGCAGCGACGTCGAGTTGGGTGGCATGGGCGGCCTGGATGGCGAACTGGCCAACGACCGCGTCAGCCTCGGTGGCCCGCAAAGCATCCTGCTGCCGAGCCCGAGCGAAGGCTATGACGCACAGTTGAATGCAATCAAGAGTCTGGTGGCAGAAGACCCGGGTCGCGTGGCCCAGGTCGTGAAAGAGTGGATTAACGCAGATGAGTGATAACCGAGCCGTTGCCGCCAAACTGACCAAGGTCGACAAAGCCGCGATTCTGCTGCTGTCCCTCGGTTCGACCGATGCTGCCCAGGTGTTGCGCCACATGGGGCCTAAAGAGGTCCAGCGCGTGGGTGTAGCGATGGCCCAGATGGGCAACGTGCACCGTGAGCAAGTCGAACAGGTCATGAGCGAGTTCGTCGACATCGTCGGCGACCAGACCAGCCTGGGTGTCGGCTCCGACGACTACGTGCGCAAAATGCTTACCCAGGCATTGGGCGAAGACAAGGCCAACGGCCTGATCGATCGCATCCTGCTGGGGGGCAACACCAGCGGCCTCGACAGCCTGAAGTGGATGGAACCGCGCGCCGTCGCCGACGTGATTCGTTACGAGCACCCACAGATCCAGGCAATCGTGGTCGCGTACCTCGACCCGGATCAGGCCGGCGAAGTGCTCGGCAACTTTGACCATAAGGTGCGTCTGGACATCATTCTGCGGGTCTCCTCGCTGAATACCGTGCAGCCAGCGGCCCTGAAAGAACTCAACCAGATTCTCGAGAAGCAGTTCTCCGGCAACTCGAATGCCTCGCGCACCACCCTGGGTGGTATCAAGCGCGCGGCCGACATCATGAACTTCCTCGACAGCTCGATCGAAGGTCAGCTCATGGACTCGATCCGCGAAGTCGACGAAGACCTGTCCGGTCAGATCGAAGACCTCATGTTCGTGTTCAACAACCTGTCCGATGTCGACGACCGCGGAATTCAGGCATTGCTGCGCGAAGTGTCCTCCGATGTGCTGGTGCTGGCCCTCAAGGGTTCGGACGAAGGCGTCAAGGAAAAGATCTTCAAGAACATGTCCAAACGGGCGGCCGAACTGTTGCGCGACGACCTCGAGGCCAAAGGCCCGGTGCGCGTCAGCGACGTGGAAACCGCGCAGAAAGAAATCCTCACCATTGCCCGCCGTATGGCCGAAGCCGGAGAAATCGTTCTCGGCGGGAAGGGCGGCGAAGAGATGATCTAAGGTCACTATGTCGTCCAAACATGATGAGTCCCAGACCGACCTGATTCGCGGCAAGCACGTTGCCGGCTTCGACGTCTGGGCGCTGCCCAGTTTCGACCCTTTCGTCCCGGAACCCGAGCCAGAACCTGAGCCCGAGCCGCCGGAGATGGAAGAAGTGCCGCTGGACGAAGTCCAGCCACTGACCCTCGAAGAACTCGAAGCGATCCGCCAGGAAGCCTACAACGAAGGCTTCGCCGTGGGCGAGAAAGAAGGGTTCCACAGCACCACGCTCAAGGTTCGCCAGGAAGCGGAAGCGGCGCTGGCGCCGAAGATTGCCGGTCTTGAGCAACTGATGGTCAACCTCTTCGAGCCTATCGCCGAGCAGGACACTTTCATTGAGCGATCCATGGTCGACCTCGTGCAGCACATCGCCAAACAGGTGATCCAGCGCGAACTGGCCATCGACTCGACGCAGATCGAACACGTCATGCGTGAAGCGCTCAAGCTCCTGCCGCTGGGCGCGGGCAATGTGCGCCTGTACATCAATCCGCAGGACTTCGAACAAGTCAAAGCCCTGCGCGAGCGCCACGAAGAAACCTGGCGCATCGTCGAAGACGAGTCGCTGTTGCCTGGCGGTTGCCGGGTTGAAACCGAACACAGTCGCATCGACGCCACCGTCGAGACCCGCGTTGCCCAAGTCATGGCCAAGTTGCTCGATCAACTGCACGATCAAGCATTGCATCCGTCGGCGCCGGATCTGAGTCTGGAAGTGCCGGTCGACGAAAAGCCTGCTGCCGAGCCGGAACCGGACGCTCCCGATGCGCCTTGACCGCACCAGCTTCGCCAAACGCCTGGGCGGGTACGCCGAGGCCACGGAACTGGCCGGCGCCCCGATCCTTGAAGGCCGCCTGCTACGCATGGTCGGCCTGACCCTCGAAGCTGAAGGCTTGCGCGCCGCCATGGGCAGTCGTTGCATGGTCATCAACGACGACAGCTATCACCCGGTGCAGGTCGAAGCCGAGGTGATGGGCTTCTCCGGCAGCAAAGTTTTCCTGATGCCCGTCGGCAGCGTCGCGGGTATTGCGCCCGGTGCCCGTGTGGTTCCACTCGCCGATACCGGTCGCTTACCGATGGGCATGAGCATGCTCGGTCGAGTGCTCGATGGCGCCGGTCGTGCGCTGGACGGCAAGGGCGGGATGAAAGCCGAAGACTGGGTGCCGATGGACGGCCCCACCATCAACCCGCTCAAGCGCGAACCGATCAGCGAACCGCTGGACGTCGGCATTCGAACGATCAACGGGTTGTTGACGGTCGGTCGCGGTCAGCGGCTCGGGCTGTTCGCCGGTACCGGTGTGGGTAAATCGGTGCTGCTGGGCATGATGACGCGCTTCACCGAGGCCGACATTATCGTCGTCGGGCTGATCGGTGAGCGGGGGCGTGAAGTTAAGGAATTCATCGAGCACATCCTCGGTGAAGAAGGGCTCAAGCGTTCCGTGGTCGTGGCGTCGCCGGCGGACGATGCGCCGTTGATGCGTCTGCGCGCGGCGATGTACTGCACGCGGATCGCCGAATATTTTCGCGACAAGGGCAAGAACGTCCTGTTGCTCATGGATTCCCTGACCCGTTTCGCCCAGGCCCAGCGGGAAATCGCCCTGGCCATCGGCGAACCGCCGGCCACCAAGGGTTATCCGCCGTCGGTATTCGCCAAGTTGCCAAAACTGGTGGAGCGCGCCGGTAATGCCGAGAAGGGCGGTGGTTCGATCACGGCGTTCTACACCGTGTTGTCCGAAGGCGATGACCAACAGGATCCGATTGCCGATGCCGCGCGAGGCGTACTCGACGGCCACATCGTGTTGTCCCGGCGTCTGGCTGAAGAAGGTCATTACCCGGCCATCGATATCGAAGCGTCCATCAGCCGGGTCATGCCGTCGGTGGTCAGCCCTGAGCACATGGCCCGCGCGCAGATGTTCAAGCAGTACTGGTCACGCTATCAGCAAAGTCGCGACTTGATCAGCGTCGGCGCGTACGTGCCGGGCGGTGATCGTGAAACCGACACCGCGATCTCCCTCCAGCCAGCCATGGTCACTTACCTGCGTCAGGGTTTGAACGACAACATCGGCATGGGCGCCAGCGTCAATCATCTCGCTTCCATCTTCGCCCCCGCAGCAGGCGGCTAACCGGCCATGGCACTGAGCCGAGCCGCGCGCCTGGCACCCGTGGTGGAAATGGCCGAAAAGGCCGAGAAAGCCGCGGTCATGCGCCTCGGGCATTTTCAGGGCCAGGTGCGTGTCGCGGAAAGCAAGCTCGCCGACCTTGAAGCCTTTCGCCTCGAATACCAGGAACAATGGATCGTGCGCGGCAGCAGTGGCGTTTCCGGCCAGTGGTTGCTGGGGTATCAGGGCTTCCTGGCGCAACTCGGTACGGCCATCGATCAGCAGCGACAGAGCCTGAACTGGCATCAAAACAACCTGAACAAGGCGCGTGATACCTGGCAGCAGGCGTTCGCCCGTGTCGAAGGCTTGCGAAAACTTGTACAGCGCTACATGGACGAGGCACGGCAGCTGGAAGACAAGCGCGAGCAGAAATTGCTTGATGAGTTGTCGCAGCGCTTGCCCAGACATGATCCATATTGAACAATCGTCCGGCCTTGCTCCCCTTCCAACCAAGTGCTAAACCTTGTACAGCACGTTAGCCAATGACAAGGAAGCCGTTAAATGTCAGTCATTTCAGAAGTGTCCCAAGATGGGCAAAAACTGACGATTTCGATCAAGGGACGATTCGATTTCGCCAAGCATCAGGAATTTCGTGAGTCGTACGAAAATCTTGAGCCAAAACCCGAATCCTTCGAAGTCAATTTGAAGGACGCCACTTATCTCGACAGTTCAGCGCTCGGCATGCTGTTGCTTTTGCGAGATCACGCTGGCGGCGAGAATGCGGAAATCAAGTTGACCCACGCAAATTCCGATGTGCGAAAAATTCTCGCCATCTCCAACTTTGAACAGATTTTCGACGTAGCGTGACCGCTATGTCTCCATCGCTCGAACCCCTGACGATCCTCATCGCCGAAGACAGTGCGGCCGATCGCATGCTGCTGTCGAGCATCGTCCGCCGCCAGGGCCATAACGTGCTGACCGCCGCCAATGGTGCCGAGGCGGTCGAAACGTTTCGTCAGCAACAACCGCACCTGGTGTTGATGGACGCGATGATGCCGGTGATGGACGGTTTCGAGGCCGCGCGGCAGATCAAGCTGCTCGCCGGGGAAACCCTGGTGCCGATCATCTTCCTGACCTCGCTCACCGAAAGCGAAGCCCTGGCCCGATGCCTGGAGGCCGGCGGCGACGACTTTCTGGCAAAGCCCTATAACCCTGTGATCCTCGCCGCCAAGATCAAGGCGATGGATCGCTTGCGCCGTTTACAGGCCACGGTGTTGCAGCAACGCGACCTGATCGCCAGGCACCATGACTATCTGCTTAATGAACAGCGGGTGGCCAAGGCGGTTTTCGACAAGGTCGCGCATTCCGGCTGCCTGAGTGCGCCGAACATTCGTTACCTGCAATCGCCTTACGCGCTGTTCAACGGTGATCTGCTGTTGGCTGCCTTTACCCCGGCGGGCGACATGCACGTGCTGCTGGGGGATTTCACCGGCCATGGTTTGCCAGCGGCGGTGGGCGCCATGCCATTGGCTGAAGTCTTCTATGGCATGACCGCCAAGGGCTATGGTCTGTCCGAAACCCTGCGCGAGATGAACGCCAAGCTCAAACGCATCCTGCCGGTGGACATGTTCTGCTGCGCAACGTTACTGAGCCTGAGTTTTCAGCGTCGCTCGGTGGAGGTCTGGAATGGCGGAATGCCGGACGGTTATCTGCACACCATCGCTACGGGGGAGCGCAAGCCGCTCAAAGCGCGCCATCTGCCGCTGGGCGTGCTGAGCCCGCAAACCTTTAATGACCGCACCGAAGTGTTCCCGATGGCCGTCGGGGATCGCGTGTTTCTGTTGTCCGACGGGGTTATCGACACGTGCGATGGTAATGAGCAATTGTTTGGCGTGGACCGATTGCAACAGGTGTTTGCAGCCAATCGTCAGCCTGACGCGCTGTTCGGGGAAATCGAGCAGGCCCTGCGGAATTTTGGCGGGGAGGCCCGCGATGATGTGAGCATGGTCGAGGTCAGTTTGCTGGAGGCGACGCAACTGACGCCGCCAGCGCTGGTGTACTCCGACAGCGGCCAGTCCTGCCCGCTGGACTGGTCGGTGAATTTCGAGTTTCGAGCCGAGACCCTCAAGCGCTTCAATCCGCTGCCGTATCTTTTGCAGTTACTGCTTGAGGTCCACGGGTTGCGGGCTCAAAGCGGCGCGCTTTACAGTGTGCTCGCCGAGCTGTACTCCAATGCGCTGGAGCACGGCGTGTTGGGGCTCGACTCAAGCCTCAAGCGCGATGCGTCGGGTTTCGCACGCTATTACCAGCAGCGCAATGAGCGGATGGAGGCGTTGCAGGACGGTTTTGTGCGGGTGCATTTGCAGGTCACGCCAGAAGGCAGCGGCGGTTGCCTGGTCATTCGGGTTGAAGACAGTGGCCAGGGATTTGACGTGGCGCGAGTACTGGATCGGCCCCTTGATGGCGTCCGTTTGTCGGGGCGTGGTATCAGCCTCGTCCGCCAGTTGAGTCGTAACGCGAGCTGGTCCGACGATGGTCGGAGTGCGCGCGTAGAGTTTTTCTGGGAGGCTCTGGCATAATTCACCCATTCTTGATCAAGGAGTGAGCAAGTGGCTGACACACATCTGGACCGCGACGTACTCAATGCGTTGCAGGAAGTCATGGAGGATGAGTATCCAACGTTGCTGGATACTTTCATCGCCGATTCCGAGGAGCGTCTGTGCGTCTTGCGCAAGGCTGAGGATGCCGCCCAGCTCATGAATGCTGCCCACAGCTTCAAAGGCAGCAGCAGCAATATGGGGGCCATTCGGCTCGCTGAGTTGTGCCATGAGCTGGAACAGCGCGCCAAGCAAAAAAGCCTCGCAGGCATTGAAAAACTGGTGGGGGAAATCGACGGCGAATTCGCCATCGTCCGCCCGCTTTACGAGGCGGAAAAACAGCGCTCTCTCTCCGAGTAATCTGACCATCCGGCGCTTTTGGCGGCGGATGGTCAAACCTGGCTCGACCCTTGCAGTCATCTCGCTCAACTGTACCTACGATCCCAGTGCAGCGGAGACCGTTTTATGCCCGTTACCCCCAATTCACTTCTTCAGGCCAGCACAGCGGCCAAGACGCTTGCCGCGTCCGCCAATACCCCGGCGGTGGCTGCCGAGCCAGGGGACAAGGCGTCCAGCTTCGCTGAGGTCTACGCCAATCAGGCTCAGGACAAGCCTGCTGTGGTCGCTGAAAAACCGGCCAAGCCGGCGACTGACAATGCGCCGCAAGGCACTGCGAAGACAGACGTCACCAGCGACAAGGCTGCCGCCCCGGAACCTGCGGTTGCCGATAGCGGCAATTCCTTGCCCGCCGAAAAACCGGCGCCGGCCGAGGATGCAGTCGCTGACGATGCCGCGCCGGATACGTCCGAGACGCCAGTGGTCGACACCGCGCCCGTCGACCCAAGCCTCGATCCGTCCCTTGATCCTGCCTTGATGGCGGCCGTGCAGCCGGTGATCGCGGCGCCCGTCGAGCCCGCTGCTCCCGTGGTTGCTGCCGCGCAACCGCCCGTTGCATCACCCGTTGCGGCGACCATGGCCGCTGCGCCTGCGCAAACTGTTGCTGCGCCAGCCGCTGCAACCGCCGACAGTGATTTCGATCCTGAAGCCGATCCGCTCGACGCCCTGCCGGCGGTACGCCTGGCCATGGAGCAAAGTGGTCACGTGTCCGCGTCCAGCCAGTCCCAGCCCAAAGCCTCTGCGGCCCAGGCCCAGGCTGACGGCGAACTGACTTCGGCGCAGAACTTTGCCGCCGGTATGGCGAGCATGCTCGACGTGCAAGTCGACAAGGACAGTACCGGTCAGGGCGGTGAGAAGGCGTTCAGCGGCCTGATCGATGACGGCCTGAAAGACCTGAAATCCGCCAGCAGTGATACCCGTGTCGATGACTTCGCCAACCGTCTGGCGGCGTTGACTCAAGCGGCCACGCCGAAAACAGCCAACGCGTTGCCGGTGAATCAGCCGATCGCCATGCATCAGAGTGGCTGGACCGAAGAAGTGGTCAACCGGGTCATGTACCTCTCCAGCGCCAATCTCAAGGCGGCCGACATTCAGTTGCAACCGGCCGAACTGGGGCGTCTGGATATTCGGGTGAACATGGTTCCGGATCAACAGACCCAGGTGACCTTCATGAGCGCCCATCCAAGCGTTCGCGAAGCGCTGGACAGCCAGATGCATCGCCTGCGTGACATGTTCACACAGCAGGGCATGGGGCAGGTCGACGTCAACGTGTCCGACCAGTCTCGCGGCTGGCAAGGACAGGGCCAGGAACAGGCGCAGCAGGGGCAGGGGCAGGGCGGTCGCACCAATGCCGCCGGTGGTCGTGTCGACTCGATGGATGAAGAGCTCGCGCCGACCGTGGCTGAAGTGGCGCAAGCCGCTACCAGCGTGATCGGTACCAGCGCCGTCGACTACTACGCCTGATAAAACGCAAAACCCATTGTAGGAGTGAGCCTGCTCGCGATAGCGGTGTAACAGTCAACGAAGAGGTTGAATGTTGCTACCTCATCGCGAGCAGGCTCACTCCTACATTTGTTTGTGGTGTCCCTGAAATCCCCGCCCAGCGCCCTCCCGACACTTCTGGCATAACACTTGCTCTTGCCTTGCCGAGCGACTGTGAAAACCCGAATAGTGACGGATTATTGGCATGGCGAAGAGCGAAGCAGTAGTAAAAGACCCCGCAACCAAAGGCAAGATCAAGCTGATTGTTTTGATCGTGGTGGCCTTGCTGCTGGCGATCGGCATGTCCGTGGGGGCGACCTGGTTCTTCATGCACAGCGCCCAGAGCAAGCCTGTCGCGGCGGAAACCGCAGTGGTCGGCAAGCAGCCCGCGATTTTCGAGCCCATGGCGCCGGCCTTCGTGGCCAACTACAACCAGAATGGCCGTCAGCGCTACATGCAGGTGAGCATCACCATGCAGGGCCGCAACCAGGCCGATCTGGAAGCGCTCAAAGTGCACATGCCGGTGATCCGCAACAACCTGGTCATGCTGTTCTCCGGCCAGGATTTCACCACCCTGGCCACGCCGGTTGGCCAGGAAATGTTGCGTCAGAAGGCCACGGCCAGCGTGCAGGAAGTGGCGCAGAAAGAACTCGGCAAAGTGGTTATCGAACAGTTGCTTTTCACTAATTTCGTACTGCAGTAGGAACACGACATGGCCGTGCAGGACCTGCTGTCCCAGGATGAGATCGATGCGCTGTTGCATGGCGTCGACGATGGTCTGGTACAGACCGATAACGTTGCTGAACCCGGCAGCGTCAAAAGCTACGACCTGACCAGCCAGGATCGCATCGTCCGCGGACGCATGCCGACCCTGGAAATGATCAACGAGCGTTTCGCCCGCTACACCCGCATCAGCATGTTCAACATGCTGCGCCGCTCGGCGGACGTTGCCGTCGGTGGTGTGCAGGTGATGAAGTTCGGCGAATACGTGCACTCGCTGTACGTACCGACCAGCCTCAACCTGGTCAAGATCAAGCCGTTGCGCGGTACCGCGCTGTTCATCCTCGACGCCAAACTGGTGTTCAAGCTGGTGGACAACTTCTTCGGCGGCGATGGCCGTCACGCCAAGATCGAAGGGCGTGAATTCACCCCGACCGAACTACGCGTGGTGCGCATGGTGCTGGAGCAGGCCTTCATCGACTTGAAGGAAGCCTGGCAGGCGATCATGGAAGTGAATTTCGAGTACATCAACTCGGAAGTGAACCCGGCCATGGCCAACATCGTCGGCCCGAGCGAAGCGGTGGTGGTGTCCACCTTCCACATCGAACTCGATGGCGGTGGCGGTGACCTGCACGTGACCATGCCGTACTCGATGATCGAGCCGGTGCGCGAAATGCTCGACGCCGGTTTCCAGTCGGACCTCGACGATCAGGACGAGCGCTGGGTCAACGCCCTGCGTCAGGACGTGCTGGATGTCGACGTGCCGATCGGTGCCACGGTTGCCCGTCGCCAGTTGCGCTTGCGCGACATCCTGCACATGCAGCCGGGGGACATCATCCCGGTCGAGATGCCGGAAGAAATGATCATGCGCGCCAATGGCGTGCCTGCGTTCAAGGTCAAGATGGGCTCGCACAAAGGCAACCTCGCGTTGCAGGTGATCGAGCCGATCGAGCGCCGCTGACCGGCGCTCAAACCTCCTTGTTTTAACAGACTGCTACTAACCGAATTTTTGCCCGCCGAGGACAAATGATGAACGACGATATGAACGCGCAGGACGACCAGGCGCTGGCTGATGAATGGGCTGCGGCCCTGGAAGAAACCGGTGACGCCGGTCAGGACGATATCGACGCCTTGCTGGCCGCGGACACCGCTGGCTCGTCGTCCAACCGTCTGCCGATGGAAGAGTTCGGCAGCGTGGCAAAGAACAACGATCCGGTGAGCCTGGAAGGCCCGAACCTCGACGTGATCCTCGATATCCCGGTATCGATTTCCATGGAAGTGGGCAGCACCGACATCAACATCCGTAACCTGCTGCAACTCAACCAGGGGTCGGTGATCGAGCTGGACCGTCTGGCCGGCGAGCCGCTGGACGTACTGGTCAACGGCACGCTGATCGCTCACGGCGAAGTGGTCGTGGTCAACGAGAAGTTCGGCATCCGCCTGACTGACGTGATCAGCCCAAGCGAACGCATCAAGAAGCTGCGCTAAGTGAAAAAGGTTCTGGGGGTTGTGCTGGCGATGCCGTTCAGTGCGCTGGCTGCCGAGACGGTAGCGACCACGACGGCGGCGGCCGCGCCGGCGGTCAGCAGTGGCGTGGTGGGGCAATTGACGCAGTTGGTGTTCGGCTTGCTGCTGGTGCTGGGGTTGATCTTCTTCCTCGCCTGGCTGTTGCGCCGCGTCCAGCAGGCGGGTCCGGCTGGCAAAGGGCAGGTGATCGAACTGATCGGCTCCCGCGCGCTGGGCCCTCGTGACCGTTTGATGCTGGTGCAAGTCGGCAGCGAACAGATCCTGCTTGGCCTCAGTCCCGGCACCATCACCGCGTTGCATGTGCTCAAAGAGCCGGTGCAAGTGCCGAGCGGGACTGAAAAAGCGACCCCGGAGTTTGCCCAGCATCTGTTGAAGATGCTCGGCAAGGATCAGAAGGATAAGAAGTAATGGGTGCGTTACGCATCGTCTTGACGCTGGCCCTGATGCTGGCCGCGCCGCTGGCGTTCGCCGCCGATCCGTTGTCGATCCCGGCGATCACCCTGGGCACCAACGCCAATGGCGCTCAGGAGTACTCGGTCAGCCTGCAAATCCTGCTGATCATGACCGCGCTGAGTTTCATTCCGGCGTTCGTCATGCTGATGACCAGCTTCACGCGGATAATCATCGTCTTCTCGATCCTGCGTCAGGCCCTGGGTCTGCAGCAGACGCCCTCGAACCAGATCCTCACCGGCATGGCGTTGTTTCTGACGCTGTTCATCATGGCGCCTGTGTTTGATCGGGTGAATCAGGACGCCTTGCAGCCATATCTGGCGGAAAAACTCACCGCCCAGGATGCTGTCGCCAAGGCTCAGGTGCCGATCAAGGATTTCATGCTGGCGCAGACGCGCAGCAGCGATCTTGAGTTGTTCATGCGCCTGTCCAAGCGCACCGACATCGCTTCGCCGGATCAGGCGCCGCTGACCATTCTGGTGCCGGCGTTTGTCACCTCGGAGCTCAAGACCGCGTTCCAGATCGGCTTCATGATCTTCATTCCGTTCCTGATCATCGACCTGGTCGTGGCCAGTGTGCTGATGGCGATGGGCATGATGATGCTCTCGCCGCTGATCATTTCCCTGCCGTTCAAGATCATGCTGTTCGTGCTGGTGGATGGCTGGGCGTTGATCATCGGTACGTTGGCGAGCAGCTTCGGCGGTGTGTCGCCATGACGCCGGAAGTCGCGGTAGACATCTTTCGCGAAGCGCTGTGGCTGACCACGATGATGGTTGCCGTGCTGGTGATCCCGAGTCTGCTGGTCGGCCTGTTGGTGGCGATGTTCCAGGCCGCCACGCAGATCAACGAACAGACCCTGAGCTTCCTCCCGCGCTTGCTGGTCATGCTGGTGACGCTGATCGTCGCCGGTCCGTGGCTGGTGCAGACGTTCATGGAATACATCCTGCAGTTGTACGGCAGCATTCCTCAGGTCATTGGCTAAACCATGCCGTCGCTGTTGCAGCTGACCGACACCCAGATCAGTACCTGGGTGGCGACGTTCATGTTGCCGCTGTTTCGCATCGGCTCGTTGCTGATGGTCATGCCGGTGTTTGGTACAACCCTGGTGCCCAAGCGCGTTCGTTTGTACTTCGCGCTGGCGATCACCGTGGTGATCGCGCCGGGCCTGCCGCCGATGCCGCCGGTCAATGCGCTGGACCTGAGCGGGCTGCTGCTGATCGCCGAGCAGATCCTGATTGGCGCGATTCTGGGATTCTCCTTGCAGCTGTTCTTTCAGGCCTTCGTGGTCGCCGGGCAAATCGTCTCAATTCAGATGGGCATGGGCTTTGCCTCGATGGTCGACCCCACCAACGGCGTGTCGGTGGCGGTGATCGGGCAGTTCTTCACCATGCTGGTGACGCTGCTGTTCCTGTCCATGAACGGGCATCTGGTGGTGTTCGAAGTCCTGACGGAAAGCTTCACCACCATGCCGGTGGGCAGCGGGTTGTTGGTCAATCATTTCTGGGAGCTGGCCGGCAAGCTCGGCTGGGTCCTTGGGGCGGCGTTGTTGCTGGTGCTGCCGGCGATCACCGCGCTGTTGGTGGTCAACATCGCATTCGGCGTGATGACCCGGGCCGCGCCGCAGCTGAACATCTTCTCTATCGGTTTCCCGCTGACCCTGGTGCTCGGGCTATTCATTGTCTGGGTCGGGCTGGCGGACATCATCAATCAGTATCAACCGCTGGCCACCGAGGCCCTGCAGTTTTTACGCGAACTGGCACGGGCGCGCTGAGTCATGGCTGAGAGCGAAAGCGGTCAGGACAAAACAGAAGACCCCACGGAGAAACGCAAAAAGGACTCCCGGGACAAGGGTGAGATTGCGCGCTCCAAGGAGCTCAACACCCTGGCGATCATGCTCGCCGGTGCTGGCGGCCTGCTGATTTTCGGCGGCGCCCTGGCGCAGGAAATGATGGAGCTGATGCGGATGAACTTCACGCTCTCGCGGGAAGTGATTCTGGATCAGCGCAACATGGGCACCTTCCTCCTGCATTCGGGGCAGATTGCGCTGGTGGCGATTCAGCCGGTGATGATCACCTTGCTGCTGGCCTCGTTGATCGGCCCGATTGCCCTCGGCGGCTGGTTGTTCGCGGCGGGCTCGATGGCGCCGAAATTCAGTCGCATGAACCCTGCGGCCGGACTGAAGCGGATGTTCTCGCCCAAGGCGCTGGTTGAGCTGCTCAAGGCGTTGGCGAAGTTTCTGATCGTGCTGTTTGTGGCGCTGGCGGTATTGTCTTCCGACATCGACGACCTGATGCGCATCGCGCACGAGCCGTTGGAGATGGCGATCATTCACAGCCTGCAAGTGGTGGGCTGGAGCACCTTGTGGATGGCCTGCGGGCTGATCATCATCGCCGCCGTCGACGTGCCGGTGCAGCTGTGGGAAAGCCACAAGAAGCTGCTGATGACCAAGCAGGAAGTGCGCGACGAGCACAAGGATCAGGAAGGGCGGCCGGAGGTCAAGCAGCGCATTCGTCAGTTGCAGCGCGAGATGTCGCAGCGGCGGATGATGGCGGCCATTCCCGAGGCGGATGTGGTCATCACCAACCCGACGCACTACGCCGTGGCGCTCAAGTACGACCCGGACAAAGGCAGCGCGCCGGTGTTGCTGGCCAAGGGCAGCGACTTCCTGGCCTTGAAAATCCGTGAAATCGCCGTGGCGAACAATGTGCTGCTGCTCGAATCGCCCGCTCTGGCGCGTTCGATCTATTACTCCACCGAACTGGAGCAGGAAATCCCCGGTGGCCTGTACCTGGCGGTCGCCCAGGTATTGGCCTACGTCTACCAGATCCGCCAGCACCGCGCCGGCAAAGGCAAGCCGCCTGAGCCGCTCAAGGATGACCTGCCGATTCCACCGGATCTGCGCCGCGATTCCTGAGTCTTTTGCTGTCGCTGATGGCCTCTTCGCGAGCAGGCTCGCTCCCACATTTGATCGCGGTCTCCTGTGGGAGCGAGCCTGCTCGCGAAAGCGTCGGATCGGCCACCCTGAATTCCTCGGTTACCCCTTCTATTTCAATCCTCTGCAAAAGTTGGAAGGCTTCTTGCAATAGCCGCTTTGCGCCAGCTTCAGGCGTCAAAAGTTTGCTTTAAAGGAACGGGGAAAACCGTGGATCGCTCTCAGTTATTCAACAGTGCTCGCACAAACGTTGCCGACTTAAGTCGGGGCAATCTGGGCGTGCCGTTGTTGCTGCTGGTCATGCTGGCCATGATGATGCTGCCGGTGCCGCCGTTCCTGCTGGACGTGTTCTTCACGTTCAACATTGCGCTGTCGATCGTCGTGCTGCTGGTCTGCGTCTACGCCTTGCGGCCGCTGGATTTCGCGGTGTTCCCGACCATTCTGCTGGTGGCGACGTTGCTGCGGCTGGCGCTGAACGTGGCTTCCACGCGGGTGGTGATGCTCCACGGGCAGGACGGCCACGCCGCCGCCGGTAAGGTGATCCAGGCCTTCGGTGAGGTGGTGATCGGCGGTAACTACGTGGTCGGTATCGTGGTCTTCGCGATTTTGATGATCATCAACTTCGTCGTGGTGACCAAGGGTGCCGGACGGATTTCCGAGGTGAGCGCGCGCTTCACCCTCGATGCGATGCCCGGCAAACAAATGGCCATCGACGCCGATTTGAACGCCGGCCTGATCGATCAGAACCAGGCCAAGCTGCGCCGGATGGAAGTCGCCCAAGAGGCCGAGTTCTACGGCTCCATGGACGGTGCCAGCAAATTCGTGCGTGGTGATGCCATCGCCGGCCTGTTGATTCTGTTCATCAACCTGATCGGCGGCATGGCGGTCGGTATCTTCCAGCACGGCATGACCTTTGGCGATGCCGGTCGGGTGTACGCCCTGTTGACCATCGGTGACGGTTTGGTGGCGCAATTGCCATCACTGCTGTTATCGACAGCCGCCGCGATCATGGTGACCCGTGCTTCCGGTTCGGAAGACATGGGCAAGCAGATCAATCGCCAGATGTTCGCCTCGCCGAAAGCGTTGGCCGTCGCGGCGGGACTGATGGCAGTGATGGGCCTGGTGCCCGGCATGCCGCACTTTTCCTTCCTGAGCATGGCCGCTCTCGCTGCCGGTGGTGCGTACCTGTTCTGGAAGAAGCAGAACGTGGTCAAGGTCCAGGCCCTGCAAGAGGTCAAGCGTCAGCAAGAGCTGCTGCCTTCGCCGGCTCGCGCCATGGAGACCAAGGAACTTGGCTGGGATGACGTCACGCCTATCGACATGATTGGCCTGGAAGTCGGCTATCGCCTGATTCCGCTGGTGGATCGCAATCAGGGTGGTCAACTGCTTGCGCGGATCAAGGGCGTGCGCAAGAAGCTGTCCCAGGACCTGGGCTTCCTGATGCCGACGGTGCATATCCGTGACAACCTCGACCTGGCGCCGAGTGCCTATCGCCTCACGTTGATGGGGGTGATCCTGGCCGAGGCCGAGATTTACCCGGATCGCGAACTGGCGATCAACCCGGGGCAGGTCTACGGCACGCTTAATGGCATAACCGCCAAAGATCCGGCTTTTGGCCTGGAGGCGGTCTGGATCGAAATCAGCCAGCGCGCCCAGGCACAATCACTCGGTTACACGGTGGTCGATGCCAGCACCGTGGTAGCCACGCACTTGAACCAGATTCTGTACAAACACTCCAGCGAACTGATCGGTCACGAAGAAGTCCAGCAACTCATGCAATTGCTGGCCAAAAGCTCGCCTAAACTGGCTGAGGAATTGGTGCCGGGCGTGGTTTCGCTGTCGCAGCTGCTCAAAGTGTTGCAAGCGCTGCTGGCCGAACAGGTGCCGGTTCGGGACATTCGCAGCATTGCCGAGGCGATCGCCAACAACGCCGCCAAGAGTCAAGATACTGCCGCTTTGGTGGCCGCTGTGCGGGTCGGCGTATCCCGCGCAATCGTCCAAAGCATTGTAGGCACTGACTCCGAGCTACCAGTGATCACCCTGGAGCCAAGGTTGGAACAGATATTGCTCAATAGTCTTCAGAAGGCAGGACAAGGCTCGGAAGAGGGCGTTCTGCTGGAGCCAAGCATGGCAGAGAAGCTGCAGCGCTCGTTGATCGATGCGGCGCAGCGTCAGGAAATGCAAGGTCAACCGGTGATTCTGCTGGTGGCCGGCCCGGTTCGCGCCATGTTGTCGCGATTTGGCCGACTGGCAGTCCCGGGTTTGCATGTGTTGGCTTATCAGGAAATCCCTGACAACAAGCAAGTGACCATCGTTGCGACAGTAGGGCCCAACGGCTGAGGTAGTGGTTTATGCAAGTTAAGCGTTTTTTCGCCGCCGATATGCGTCAGGCCATGAAACTGGTTCGTGATGAGCTGGGCGCCGATGCCGCCATTATCGGCAATCGCCGGATTGCCGGTGGTGTCGAGCTGACGGCTGCGCTGGATTACAAATTGTCGGCGCTGGCCCCGCGTGTTCCGAACATGGAACTCGAGGATGAGCTGCGCAAGACCCAATCGCGCATCGTCACTGCCCAGGCTGAATTGAGCCTGCGTGGCGATGGCGAGACCGAAGGCGACAAGACCACCAATCGCCAGTTGTTCGCCGGCCTGCCACTGACCGCTGCCGAGCCACTGATCGAACCGACCTACGCCGAACCGCGTCGCTCCGCGCCTGCTCCGGCACCGGCTGCTGGCGGCGTGGATCCACGTGCGTTCGACTCGATGCGTTTCGAGCTCAACAGCCTGCGCGAACTGATGGAAGTACAGCTCGGTTCGCTGGCCTGGAATCAGCTGCAAGGTAGCCGTCCGGCCCAGGCCAACCTGTGGCGTCGCCTGCAACGCATCGGCCTGTCCGGCCCGTTGTCGCGCGATCTGTTGGCGATGATCGGTGATATCGATGAACCCCGTCAGGCCTGGCGCATGTTGCTGGCGCACCTGGCGCGGATGATTGCTACCCCGGAAGTCGAGCCGCTGGAAGAAGGCGGCGTGATTGCCATGGTTGGTCCTGCCGGCATGGGCAAGACCACCACCCTGGCCAAGCTCGCAGCCCGTTACGTGCTCAAGTACGGCGCGCAGAACATCGCGCTGGTGAGCATGGACAGCTTTCGCATTGGCGCCCAGGAGCAGCTCAAGACGCTGGGGCGCATTCTCAATGTGTCGGTGACCCACGTCGATCCGGGCCAATCGCTGGTTCAGGCGCTGGAGCCACTGCTGCGCAAACGCGTGGTGCTGATTGATACCGCAGGCCTTCAGGCCAGCGATCCAGCCCTGCGCATGCAGCTCGAAAGCCTGGCCGGGCGTGGCATCAAATCAAAAAATTACCTGGTGCTCGCAACCACCAGCCAAAAACAGGTTCTAACAGCCGCTTATCATAGTTACAAACGCTGCGGGCTCGCTGGCTGCATCCTGACTAAACTGGATGAAACGGCAAGTCTGGGCGAGGTGCTGAGCCTGGCGATCAGTCATGAATTGCCGGTGGCGTACCTGACCGATGGCCCGCGGATCCCGGATGATTTGCATCTGCCGCGCCGTCATCAGTTGGTCAGTCGCGCCGTAAGCGTACAAATGCAGGAAGAACCCAGCGAAGAAGCCATGGCTGACATGTTCGCTGATATTTACCACAGCCCGACCAAGCAGGTTGGCTAAGGTAGTAATGAACAGTTTTTGTACCTACATCGATGGTCTGCCATGCATTGTTCCATTTGCGAACGCGCAGCCAGTAATGTGGCCTCCGTCTATGCAAGACAAGGTAAAGAAATAACATGGGCAGCATGCATCCCGTACAGGTGATCGCGGTGACCGGCGGCAAAGGTGGCGTCGGCAAGACTAACGTGTCAGTGAATTTGTCGCTGGCCCTGGCTGAGCTCGGCCGTCGCGTCATGCTGTTGGACGCTGACCTGGGCCTGGCGAACGTTGACGTCCTGCTGGGACTGACACCCAAACGTACCCTGGCCGACGTGATCGAAGGCCGCTGCGAGCTGCGCGACGTTCTGTTGCAGGGCCCGGGCGGTATTCGAATCGTTCCGGCCGCGTCTGGCACCCAGAGCATGGTTCATTTGAGCCCGGCTCAACACGCCGGCCTGATCCAGGCCTTCAGCGACATCGGCGACAACCTCGACGTATTGGTGATCGACACCGCTGCGGGCATAGGTGACTCGGTAGTCAGTTTTGTTCGCGCAGCGCAGGAAGTCTTGCTGGTGGTCTGCGACGAGCCGACCTCGATCACCGACGCCTACGCGCTGATCAAACTGCTTAACCGCGATTACGGCATGAACCGCTTCCGCGTCCTGGCCAACATGGCCCAGAGCCCGCAAGAAGGTCGCAACCTGTTCGCCAAGTTGACCAAGGTCACCGACCGCTTTCTCGACGTGGCCTTGCAATACGTCGGCGCGGTGCCTTACGACGAAAGCGTGCGCAAGGCTGTGCAGAAACAACGTGCCGTGTATGAAGCCTTCCCGCGTTCCAAGTGCGCCCTGGCGTTCAAGGCCATCGCGCAGAAAGTTGATACCTGGCCGCTGCCTGCCAACCCGCGCGGGCACCTTGAGTTTTTCGTCGAGCGCCTCGTGCAACAGACCGCAGGACCCGTCCTATGACAGCCAGTGGCTACAACCTCTACAAGAAGTCGGCACGTGACGCGCAGTACGAGCTGATCGAGCGTTACGCGCCACTGGTCAAACGCATTGCTTACCACTTGCTGGCCCGTCTGCCGGCCAGTGTCCAGGTTGAAGACCTGATCCAGGCCGGGATGATCGGCCTGCTTGAAGTGTCGACCAAATACGACGCCAGCAAAGGCGCAAGTTTCGAGACGTACGCGGGCATACGAATCCGCGGCGCCATGCTCGATGAAGTACGCAAGGGGGACTGGGCGCCACGCTCGGTCCACCGAAATACCCGTATGGTCAGTGACGCAATTCGCTCTATTGAAGCTAAAACCGGCCGTGACGCTAAAGATCACGAGGTTGCGGCCGAACTCCAATTGAGTCTCGACGATTATTACGGGATTTTGAACGACACCCTGGGCAGCCGCTTATTCAGTTTCGACGATCTGTTGCAGGACGGCGAACACGAAGGGCTGCATGAGGATGGCGCGAGTGCTCATCTCGAGCCGTCACGCGATCTGGAAGATGAACGCTTCCAGGCGGCGCTGGCGGACGCGATTGCCAATTTGCCGGAGCGCGAGCGACTGGTGTTGGCGCTGTACTACGACGAAGAGTTGAATCTCAAGGAAATCGGTGAGGTCCTGGGGGTCAGCGAATCGCGGGTCAGCCAGTTACACAGCCAGTGCGCGGCCCGTTTGCGGGGGCGTTTGGGGGAGTGGCGAGCGCGCTGAAGGCAGTGTGGGGACACTGCGAACGGGGCTGGTGCGGATTTGAACGGCACCGGTCGCGATCTGTTGTGCTCCAGACAGTCATCGAGTGAATTGCCGAATTGATTGAAATGGCGCGTCCAGGTGCTGGGCGCGTTTAAGACTGCTTGGAGGTCGAATTGGACAAGAACATGAAAATCCTCATCGTTGATGACTTCTCAACGATGCGGCGGATCATAAAAAACCTGTTGCGTGACCTTGGGTTCACCAACACGGTCGAGGCTGACGATGGCACTACTGCCATTCCGGTTCTCAACAGCGGGAGCATCGACTTTCTGGTAACGGACTGGAACATGCCTGGCATGACCGGTATCGATCTGCTGCGCCACGTGCGCGCCGATGAAAAGCTCAAGCACCTGCCAGTGCTGATGGTGACCGCTGAAGCCAAGCGCGAGCAGATCATCGAAGCGGCCCAGGCCGGCGTAAACGGCTATGTGGTCAAACCCTTCACGGCCCAGGCGTTGAAAGAAAAAATCGAGAAGATTTTCGAACGCATCGGTTGATCCACTGCGCCACGGGGGAGCTATGGAGCATAAAGAATCTTCACAGGGCGATTTTGAATCGACCCTGAAAAAACATGCCGTCGAACTGGTCGCCAGCCTTGAAAAAGGCAGGTTCGGCGAGGCTGTGCAACTGATCCATGAGCTCAATCAGACCCGTGACCGTGGCCTGTATCAGGAAGTGGGCAAGCTCACTCGCGAGCTGCACAGCGCGATCGTCAATTTCCAGATTGACCCGAACATGCCGCAAGCCGAGGAAGTGTCGCAAATCACGGACGCCACCGAGCGCCTGGGGTATGTGGTCAAGCTGACCGAGGCCGCGGCCAACCGCACCATGGACCTGGTGGAAAGCGCCACGCCGCTGGTCAACAGCCTGAGCGAAGAAGCCCAGGCGTTGAGCACGGACTGGAGCCGGTTCATGCGCCGCGAAGTCGGGGCTGAAGAGTTCCGTGAGCTGGCCCGCCGCGTCGACGGTTTCCTGACACGCAGCACCGAGGACAACCGCACGGTGTCGAGCAACCTCAACGACATCCTGCTGGCACAGGATTACCAGGACCTCACCGGTCAGGTGATCAAGCGCGTGACCCAGTTGGTCACCGAAGTTGAAAGCAATTTGCTCAAGCTCGTCCTCATGGCCAGCCAGGTAGACCGCTTTGCGGGTATCGAACATGACCGTGAATCGATGCTCGCCGAAAAAGATCCACAAAAACATCTCTCTCAGGGTGAAGGTCCGCAGATTCATGCCGATAAAAGAGAAGACGTTGTGTCCGGTCAGGACGATGTGGACGATTTGCTATCCAGCCTGGGATTTTAGCGTTTCAGCATTCTAGGTTTTTTAGGTTTTTAGACCTGTAGGAGCACCCCCTTAATGAGCTTCGGCGCCGATGAAGAGATCCTTCAGGATTTCCTGGTTGAGGCCGGCGAGATTCTAGAGCAACTGTCCGAACAACTGGTCGAGCTGGAAAGCCGACCGGATGATGCGGACTTGCTCAATGCAATTTTTCGCGGTTTCCACACTGTAAAAGGGGGCGCCGGCTTCCTCCAGCTCAACGAGCTGGTGGAGTGCTGCCACATCGCCGAGAACGTGTTCGACATCCTGCGCAAGGGTGAGCGTCGCGTCGATTCGGAACTGATGGACGTGGTCCTCGAAGCGCTGGACGCGGTGAACAGCATGTTCGGCGAAGTCCGCGAGCGTAGCCCGGTCACCGCTGCGACACCTGAATTGCTGGAGGCCCTGGCCCGTCTGGCCGAGCCGCAAACCGCAGATGAAGCTGCACCGGTTGCTGAAGTGGTTGAAGCACCTGCCGCCGAAAGCGAATCGGGCGACATCACCGATAACGAATTCGAACAACTGCTGGACTCGCTGAATGCCGTCAAGGCTCAGGCCGAAGCGCCAGTGGCTGCACCAACGCCTGCCAGCGATGCCGCTGCCAGCGACGAAATCACCGATGCCGAGTTCGAGTCGTTACTCGATCAACTGCACGGCAAAGGCCAGTTCGCCGTCGACGCCGTGGCCCCTGCGCCAGCGGCACCGGCTGCACCGAAAGCGGCGGGCGACAGCTCCGACATTACCGACGACGAATTTGAAGCATTGCTCGACCAGCTGCACGGCAAGGGCAACTTTGCGGTGGACGCGCTGGAGTCGGCCATTGCTTCGGTTCCGGCTACACCTGCGCCAACTGCAGCGGCGGCGGGCGGGGATCTGATCTCCGATCACGAGTTCGAATCGCTGCTCGACGAATTGCACGGTAAAGGCAAGTTCACCGACGTGGCGACAGGCTCTGTTGTCACTGCTGCGGCGCCCGTTGCCAAGGCAGCGGCACCCGTGGCCAAGGTGCCAGATCCAAAAGCCGAGGCACCGAAAGTCGAGGCGCCGAAACCGGTTGCCGCCGCTGCACCGGCCCCGGCCCGTGCTCCGGCTGCGCCGCCGCCGGAAAAACCGGCCAGCGAAGCCGAGACCACCGTGCGGGTCGATACCGCGCGTCTCGACGAAATCATGAACATGGTCGGCGAACTGGTACTGGTGCGTAACCGTTTGGTTCGCCTGGGTGCCAACAGTGCCGACGAGGCCATGTCCAAGGCTGTGTCGAACCTCGACGTGGTCACGGCTGACCTGCAAACCGCGGTCATGAAGACCCGGATGCAACCGATCAAGAAAGTCTTCGGACGCTTCCCGCGTCTGGTTCGCGACCTGGCTCGCCAGCTCAAGAAAGAGATCAACCTGGAACTGGTCGGCGAAGAAACCGACCTCGACAAGAACCTCGTCGAGGCCCTGGCCGACCCGCTGGTCCACTTGGTGCGCAACGCGGTCGACCACGGCATCGAGTCGCCGGAAGAGCGCGAAGCCTCGGGCAAGTCCCGTGGCGGCAAGGTGATCCTTGCAGCGGAACAGGAAGGCGACCACATCCTGCTGTCGATCTCCGATGACGGCAAAGGCATGGACCCGCACGTCCTGCGTTCCATCGCGGTAAAACGCGGTGTGATGGACAAGGACGCGGCGGATCGCTTGAGCGACACCGAGTGCTACAACCTGATTTTCGCACCAGGGTTCTCGACCAAGACCGAGATCTCCGACGTGTCGGGTCGTGGCGTGGGCATGGACGTGGTGAAAACCAAGATTTCCCAGCTCAACGGTTCGATCAACATCTACTCGACCAAAGGCCAGGGCTCGAAGATCGTCATCAAGGTCCCGCTGACCCTGGCGATCATGCCGACGCTGATGGTCATGCTCGGCAACCAGGCGTTTGCGTTCCCGCTGGTGAACGTCAACGAGATCTTCCACCTCGACCTGTCGACCACCAACGTGGTGGACGGTCAGGAAGTGGTGATCGTGCGCGACAAGGCGCTGCCACTGTTTTACCTCAAGCGCTGGCTGGTCAGCTCCGCCGCTCACGAAGAGCAGCGCGAAGGCCATGTGGTGATCCTTTCGGTGGGCACGCAGCGGATCGGCTTTGTCGTCGATCAGTTGGTGGGCCAGGAAGAAGTGGTCATCAAGCCATTGGGCAAAATGCTCCAGGGAACCCCGGGCATGTCGGGCGCCACCATCACCGGTGACGGCCGTATTGCGCTGATTCTCGATGTTCCGAGCATGCTCAAGCGTTACGCCACGCGGCGTATTTGATTCTGGTGGAGCGGGGCGACTGAGCCTCGCTCCGTCTAACGGAGTGTTTATGGCAGTCAAAGTCCTGGTGGTGGACGATTCGGGGTTTTTCCGCCGCCGCGTCTCGGAAATTCTTTCAGCGGATTCGAATATCCAGGTCGTCGGAACGGCGACCAACGGAAAAGAGGCGATCGATCAGGCCCTGGCCCTCAAGCCGGACGTGATCACGATGGACTACGAAATGCCCATGATGGACGGCATCACCGCCGTTCGACACATCATGCAGCGCTGCCCGACGCCGGTGTTGATGTTCTCCTCGCTGACACACGAAGGCGCCCGGGTGACCCTCGATGCGCTGGATGCCGGCGCCGTGGATTTCCTGCCGAAGAATTTCGAAGACATCTCCCGTAACCCGGAGAAGGTCAAGCAACTGCTGTGCGAAAAGATCCTGAGCATTTCGCGCAGTAACCGTCGCGCCAATACCTACAGTGCACCGGCCCCGGTCGCCGCACCTGCCCCGACGCCTGCGCCTGCAAGCGCCAGCAGTTACGGCAGCCACGCACCGTCGCGTCCTGCGCCGGCACCGATTCCGGCACGCACCCATGCGCCTGTGTCGTCCGGCCCATCGTCGCCTGCACCGAAACGCAAGGCCTACAAACTGGTGGCCATCGGCACGTCCACGGGCGGTCCGGTTGCGCTGCAACGGGTGCTGACCCAATTGCCGGCCAACTTCCCGGCACCGCTGGTGTTGATCCAGCACATGCCGGCGGCCTTCACCAAGGCCTTCGCCGAACGCCTGGACAAGCTCTGCCGCATCAGCGTCAAGGAAGCCGAGGATGGCGACATCCTGCGTCCTGGCCTGGCGTTGCTGGCACCGGGTGGCAAACAAATGATGATCGATGGCCGTGGCGCGGTGAAAATCCTGCCGGGCGACGAACGTCTGAATTACAAACCCAGCGTGGACATCACCTTTGGTTCAGCGGCCAAGTCCTACGGCGACAAAGTTCTGGCGGTCGTGCTGACCGGCATGGGCGCCGACGGTCGTGAAGGGGCTCGCCTGCTCAAGCAGAGCGGCAGTGCGATCTGGGCTCAGGATGAAGCCAGCTGCGTGATCTACGGCATGCCGATGGCCATCGTCAAAGCCGATCTCGCCGACGCGATCTACGGGCTGGAAGATATTGGCAAGCACCTGGTCGAGGCGTGTATCTGATGGATGTTTTAAGCCTGATTGGCATCATCATGGCGTTCGTCGCCATCATTGGCGGCAACTACCTTGAAGGCGGCCACCTCGGCGCGCTGGCCAACGGCCCGGCAGCCTTGATCGTCCTCGGTGGCACCATCGGCGCAGCCTTGCTGCAATCGCCGATGAGCGCCTTCAAGCGTGCCATGCAAATCCTTGGCTGGATTCTGTTTCCACCACGCGTTGACCTGGCCGGTGGCATTGATCGGGTGGTGAACTGGAGCCTGACGGCCCGTAAGGAAGGCTTGCTCGGTCTGGAAGGGGTGGCCGATGCCGAACCCGACAGCTACTCGCGCAAAGGCCTGCAACTGCTGGTTGACGGTGCCGAACCGGAAGCGATTCGCAGCATTCTGGAAGTGGATTTCTACACCCAGGAAAGCCGCGACATCGAAGCCGCCAAAGTTTTCGAAAGCATGGGCGGCTACGCGCCGACCATCGGGATTATCGGTGCGGTGATGGGCCTGATCCATGTCATGGGCAACCTGGCCGATCCGACCCAACTGGGCAGCGGCATTGCCGTGGCCTTCGTCGCCACCATCTACGGTGTGGCCAGTGCCAACCTGGTGTTGCTGCCGATTGCTTCCAAGCTCAAGTCTGTGGCCTTGCGTCAGTCGCGTTATCGCGAAATGTTGCTGGAAGGGATCCTGTCGATCGCCGAAGGTGAAAACCCTCGCTCTATTGAGTTGAAGCTTCAGGGCTTCATGGATTGATGGGGGTAATGGATTATGGCTCGTCGTCGCCAACCTGAAGAACACGTCAATCACGAACGCTGGCTGGTGTCCTACGCGGATTTCATTACCTTGCTGTTCGCGTTCTTCGTGGTCATGTACTCGATCTCTTCGATCAACGAAGGCAAGTACAAAGTCATCTCGCAAGCGTTGATCGGGGTCTTCACCGACGCCGATCGCTCGCTCAAGCCGATCCCGGTCGGCGAAGAGCGACCGATGACGGTGACCCCTGCCAAGCCGTTGGTGAAAGACAGCGAACAGGTCGATGCCGGTGTTGCCGGTTCCAGTGACCCGCTCAAAAGCATCGCCGATGACATCAGCGCCGCGTTCGGTGACCTGATCAGCTCCAACCAGATGACCGTGCGCGGTAACGAGTTGTGGGTCGAGATCGAGCTCAATTCCAGCCTGTTGTTTGGCAGTGGCGATGCCATGCCCAGCGACAACGCGTTCAACATCATCGACAAGGTGGCCGGGATTCTGAAGCCGTTCGATAACCCGATTCACGTCGAAGGCTTTACCGATGATCAACCGATCCGCACCGCGCAGTACCCCACTAACTGGGAACTGTCCTCGGCCCGTTCGGCGAGCATTGTGCGCATTCTGGCGATGCAGGGCGTGAACCCGAGCCGAATGGCCTCCGTGGGTTATGGCGAGTTTCAGCCCGTGGCCAATAACGCCACCGCCGAAGGCCGCGCACGCAACCGTCGTGTGGTGCTGGTGGTTTCACGCAATCTCGATGTTCGTCGCAGCCTCACCGGCACCGGAACCGCTCATGCGCAACCGGACGCCGCGTTGAAGCGTGCTGGCACACAAACTGCACCGTCAGCGGTCAAGTCGCCGGTACGAGAGAGCGCCGTCAATTCTCCGTCACCCGCATTAAAACGTTGAGCTATTTCTCGGCTGACCTCGTCGGCCGGGAGGAAACATTCAAATGAGAGTCTGGGCCGTTGCCAATCAAAAGGGTGGTGTTGGTAAAACCACTTCCTCTATCGCTTTAGCCGGTTTGCTGGCCGAGGCGGGCAAGCGCGTGGTTGTGGTCGACCTCGACCCGCACGGCTCCATGACCAGCTACTTCGGCTACGACCCCGACACCCTGGAACACAGCAGCTACGACTTGTTCCTGCACAAGGGCAGCGTGCCGCAAGGCTTGCCCGGTCAGTTGCTGTTGCCCACCAGCCACGAAAGCATTTCCCTGTTGCCCTCCAGCACCGCACTGGCCACGCTTGAGCGTCAGTCGCCGGGGCAGAGTGGTTTGGGCCTGGTGATCGCCAAGAGCCTGGCGCAGTTGTGGCAGGACTTCGATTACGCGGTGATCGACAGCCCGCCGTTGCTCGGCGTGCTGATGGTCAATGCCTTGGCGGCGAGCCAGCAGTTGGTGATCCCGGTGCAGACCGAACACCTGGCCGTCAAAGGCCTGGAACGCATGGTCAACACCCTGGCGATGATCAACCGTTCACGCAAACAGGCGCTGCCGTTCACCATCATCCCGACCTTGTTCGACCGCCGCACCCAGGCGTCCCTCGGGACCCTGCGCGTGCTGCGCGACCTGTACCCGGAAGAAATCTGGCAAGGCTACATCCCGGTCGACACGCGTCTGCGTGACGCCAGTCGGGCCGGGCTCACGCCTTCGCAGTTCGACGGCAAGAGCCGCGGCGTTCTGGCTTACCGCGCGCTGCTCAAGCATTTGCTGGCGCAGCAATCCGTTGCGCAGGTGGCGTGAGATGAACCTTCCTTGCGTGGTGCTTAAATGAATCGGCCGGTGAAAATCACCTCTCGCCCGCAACTGGCGCTCCAGAGCTATCTGGACAGCTTGCTGCAGGACGCGACCGAGGAGCTGGCGCCCGTCATCGAAGCGACCGCCGAAGTGATCGAACCTGAAAGCACCCTCGATGAGTTTCAGTTGGCGGTGCTCGAAGAACAGGCGCGCGATGCACGCCCGGCGACGGTGGTTGCAGCACCGGTGATTGCCCCCGTGGTTGAACCGGCAGTGAAAGCACCAGCGCCAGCACCTGCACCTGTCATGGAAGCGCCGGCACCGATCCTCGCGCCGGTATCGACCGTCGCACCGCTGCTGCAAACGCTGGTGCCGCCAGTCGTCGAAGTTCATCTCCCACCGAGCAACACGCCGCCTCCGGTAGAAACCGACGGGCGTCCATCGTGGGCCGCCGAGCCCTTCGAATGCCTGCTGTTCGACGTTGCCGGCCTGACGCTGGCGGTGCCGCTGGTGTGCCTCGGTTCGATTTATTCGTTGGCCGGTCACGAGCTGACGCCGCTGTTCGGTCAGCCGGAATGGTTCCTCGGGATTCTCCCAAGCCAGGCCGGCAACCTGAAAGTCCTCGATACCGCGCGTTGGGTCATGCCCGACCGCTACCGCGATGACTTCCGCCAGGGCCTGCAATACGTCATTTCGGTTCAGGGCTATGAGTGGGGGCTGGCGGTGCATCAAGTCAGCCGCTCGTTGCGCCTGGACCCCAACGAAATCAAATGGCGCAGCCACCGCGGTCAACGACCGTGGCTGGCGGGCACCGTGATTGAACACATGTGTGCCTTGCTCGACGTTTCCGCACTGGCCGAGTTGATCGCCAGTGGCGGGGCAAAGCACATGAGCAGCATCAAGAAACCGGCTCACTAACCGACATAAAAACACGCAACGGCAGTTATTGCCGGCGCACAGAACACACACCGCCAGGGCGGTTTTTCGAGGGGTCAGGGTATGAATGATAAGGCGACGGCTGCAAAGGGTTCCGAAGATCCGATCCTGCAATGGGTAACCTTCAAGCTGGACAACGAAACCTACGGCATCAACGTGATGCGCGTTCAGGAAGTCCTGCGCTACACCGAAATCGCCCCGGTCCCGGGTGCCCCGTCCTACGTGCTGGGCATCATCAACCTGCGCGGTAACGTAGTCACCGTGATCGACACCCGTCAGCGCTTCGGCCTGATGAATGCCGAGATCAGCGACAACACCCGTATCGTCATCATCGAAGCCGACAAGCAGGTTGTCGGGATCATGGTCGACAGCGTGGCCGAAGTGGTTTACCTGCGTCAGTCGGAAATCGAAACCGCGCCAAACGTCGGTAACGAAGAATCCGCCAAGTTCATTCAAGGCGTGTGCAACAAGAACAACGAACTGCTGATCCTGGTCGAGCTGGACAAGATGATGAGCGAAGAAGAATGGTCGGACCTGGAGAACATCTGATTGATTCTTGAGGTAGCGGTCATTGTCCTGTTCCTTTTCTGGGCAGGCACGCTGGCGATGTTTCTGGCGTACATACGCGGTCAACGATTGATCGCCGCGCAACAGGCTCAGGGCGATGCGCTGCGGGATCAGCGCATCAAGGACCTGGCCAAACTTGTGGACGACTACCAGCGTGGCAACGTGCGCATGGGTGAAGACCTGCACGAGTTGCGCGCGGTGGTCGGCCCGCTGCCGGACAAACTGGCGCAACTGGAACAACGCGACCCGTCGAGCCTGTCGTTTGCCCAAGCGGCGCGACTGGTCGGGATGGGCGCTACGGTGGATGAACTGACTCAGTCTTGCGGGTTGACCCAGGCTGAGGCGGAGTTGATGCGCAAGCTTCACAAGAACTGATTTTTGCAACTCGGCTGACATTGCTTTCGCGAGCAGGCTCGCTCCCACAGGGGCTCAGTGTTGAACACAAAATGTGTGAACACCGCCCAACCCTGTGGGAGCGAGCCTGCTCGCGATGGCGTCCTTGACGCCTCAGTAATCATCCCCGCGATCAGTGATGTCCTTCTCCAGCATGACCGCATCGGGATCATGCCCCGCCGGAAACTTGCCCTTCAGATTCCACGCGAACGCAATAATCTCGGCAATCGTGCGGTACAACTCCTCCGGAATACTCTCGCCCAACTCCATCCGCGCCAGCAGCTTCACCAGCTCGGCGTTTTCGTAGATCGGCACTTCGTAGTCGCGGGCGATCCGCAGAATTTCTTCCGCCAGTGCTTCGTCACCCTTTGCGGTGAGGGTCGGGGCGTGGCTGCCGTCGTACTTGAGGGCGATGGCCTGGCGTGGGGCGTTGTTTTTCATGCGGTTTCGTCGACCCAGCGTTGTTCCAGACGGGTTTGCGGGCCTTGTGGCGGTTTGCCGAGGTGGCAATCCAGATCGCCGACGTTCAGGCCCGACGCCAGCAGGCGTTCGCGCAGCCCGGCCAGGTTGCTTTCGATCAGGCTCGCGGTGTATGGGCGTTCGGCCCAGAGCTGGCTGGACAGGCTGCCCTTGATCAGCTGCGCCTGAATCTGCAACGGGCCTAGCGGTTCCATGTCGAACGCCAGGTCGACGCGCCACAGTTGTTGCTTGGGCTCACGTTCGTCGCGACGTTCATGCGGTTGTTCTTTCTCGGGGGCTTCTTCGCGCTGGAACTTGACCTGCAACGGCACGATGTCCTGCAGGTTGCGCATCGGGATTTCCAGCTGCCAGGTGCTGACCAGCCGCCCATCGTCGGTCAGACCGGTTTGCTCCAGGCTCGACAGTTGATGGCTTTGCAGGCGCGAAACCGCCGCCGCTGCCAAACGCAGCAAGTGCTCCAGATCACCTTCACCGTCCTGGCTTTGCAGCAGGCGCTCGGGCAGCGGGAAACTGGTCGGCAGCGGTTTGGCACTGACCTGGCCGAGCATGCCGAGGGCGCTGCGCACAAAACTCGGCATCGCCTGCACCAATGTGTTGGCGGCGATCAGTGCATTGAGGTTGGTGTTGGCTGGCAGCCCCGGCGTCAATTGCGCGATCAGCTTGAGCAAATCGCCCTTCAGGTCCGGAGCCAGCGTCGGGTTCTGTCCGGTCAGCAGTTTCGCTTCGAGGAACAGGCCACTGTTGGCCAGTGCTTGAGCCAGTCCCTTGGGTGTACTCAGTTGCTGAACATCTGGCAAACCGGCGAGGAGTTTTTCCACGGCCACGCGCAGGTCGCCAGAGGTCTGGTCCGAGGAAGCCGATGACGACGGCGCAGGCAACGGCAGGTTTTGCAGGACCTTGATCAAGCCATCCAGCGAACCCTGGCGGCTTTGCTGGCTGACCAATTGCTGGGTCACCGCCAATTGTTCCTGGCGGCTGCTCAGCGGGACGAATTTCAGCGTCTGGGTGTCTTGCACCATGGCGCTCAACAAGGTGCCGATGCGCAGCGGCGTCGGGCTGTCGATGCTCAGGGTGCTACCGCTTAGCACCGTGTTCAACAAACTCACCATCGAGCGAAACACCGTCGGTTGCCCCGGCACCTGCGGCAGCACCTGCGAAGTCAGCACTTTGCCTTGCAGCAAGGTGCCGACCGGCAGCTGCGCCGTGTCGATGCGGGTGAGGGTGGCGATGCTGGAAGCGATGGCTTGTTGCACGGTGATGGCCAGATTGCTCGCCGACGGCTGCGTGATCGCCAGGCTGGTGCCTTGGGGTAGCGGTTGCGTGCTGGTGGCCTGCACCGTGGTCTGGCGACCGCTGTCGAGGGTGACTTTGAGCAGCAGTTGAAAAGTCTGATCCGTCTGCTTGAGCGACAGTACTTCAGCCTTGGCGGTCTGCCCGACGTCGATCAGGCCCTCCATTGGCTTCAGCAACTGCAGCAGATCGCCACTCACCACCAGCGGCCGCGAAGTCGCGGGCGTGGTCTGGGGTAGCGGGAGGATGTTCATTTCGCCTGTCATACGCGGTCACAACCTGAGGAAAATGCACTCTTTAGAGTAGGGCATGGCATGTATAATGCTGCCCGTCTTTCGGGGAGTGGCGAAAACATTGCAATTGTTTGACGCCGCTCTCTAGAACAGACCGCCAATGCATCTATGCTGCATCTCTTTAGCGGCCGCTTCGCCGCCGACTTGAACCGCAAAAGGCCCGTGATCCCTTGACCAGCCCTGTCCTGCAAACCGTTGCCCTCGCTTGTGAGCGAGACCTTCGGCTGCTCTTCGAAAATCTCGATTTGAGACTGGCCAGTGGCGAAATGTTGCAAATCAGCGGCCCCAACGGCAGTGGCAAGACCAGCCTGTTGCGCCTGCTGTGCGGCTTGATGCAGCCGACCGCCGGTCAGGTGCTGCTCAACGGCCAGCCGCTCAATGAGCAACGTTTCGAGCTGGCGCGCAACCTGCTGTGGATCGGTCATGCCGCCGGCATCAAGGAACTGCTGACGCCCGAGGAAAACCTCAGCTGGCTCTGCGCCCTGCATCATCCGGCGTCCCATGAGGCGATCTGGCAGGCATTGGCGGCTGTGGGACTGCGCGGTTTCGAGGATGTTCCTTGCCACACGCTGTCTGCTGGCCAGCATCGCCGTGTGGCGCTGGCGCGGTTGTACCTGGACAGCCCGCCGCTGTGGATTCTCGATGAGCCGTTCACCGCACTCGACAAGCAAGGCGTGGCGCAGCTCGAAGAACACTTGGCCGCACACTGTGAGCAGGGCGGCATGGTCGTTTTGACCACGCACCATACGCTGACCCGGATGCCGGCCAGCTATCGCGACATTGATCTGGGGAATTGGGCCGTATGAGTGTTTTCGGCCTGTTGGTCGCCCGTGAGGCCCGATTGTTGTTCCGCCGTCCTGCGGAACTGGCCAATCCGCTGGTATTCTTCGCCATCGTGGTGGCGCTGTTCCCGTTGGCGGTCGGCCCCGAGGCTCAATTGTTGCAAACCTTGTCTCCTGGACTGGTCTGGGTCGCGGCGCTTTTATCGGTTCTGCTCTCGCTGGACGGGCTTTTCCGCAGTGATTTCGAAGATGGATCGCTTGAACAGTGGGTCCTTTCGTCGCACCCCCTGCCTCTTCTGGTTTTGGCCAAGGTACTGGCACACTGGGCCTTCTCTGGCCTGGCACTGGTTTTGCTCGCTCCACTGCTGGCGTTGATGCTCGGTCTACCTGCCGCTTGTCTGCCGGTGTTGCTGATTTCTTTATTGCTGGGTACACCGGTGCTGAGCCTGCTCGGTGCGGTGGGCGCAGCCCTGACGGTGGGATTGAAGCGAGGTGGCTTGTTGCTGGCACTGCTGATTCTGCCGCTGTACATCCCGGTGTTGATCCTTGGCAGTGGCGCCTTGCAGGCAGCCTTGCAAGGCATGCCGGCGACCGGTTATCTCTTGTGGCTTGGCAGCCTGACCGCCCTGGCGATAACCCTGACACCGTTTGCAATAGCTGCTGGCCTGAAGATCAGCGTCGGCGAATAATGAGGTCTGGTTAAAATTTAACCAGTAAAGACCCAGCCCTTCACAGCGAAGGGCAACCGTGATGGAAACAGTATGAACTGGACGTGGTTTCACAAGCTCGGCTCGCCCAAATGGTTTTACGGCATCAGCGGCAAACTGCTGCCCTGGCTGAGCGTCGCGGCGTTGCTGCTGATCGGCGTGGGAGTCGTTTGGGGCCTGGCTTTCGCGCCGCCTGACTACCAGCAAGGCAACAGCTTTCGCATCATCTATATCCACGTTCCTGCCGCGATGCTGGCGCAGTCCTGCTACGTGATGCTGGCCGTTTGCGGCATTGTCGGGCTGGTCTGGAAGATGAAACTGGCCGACGTCGCCCTGCAATGCGCGGCGCCCATCGGTGCCTGGATGACCGCCGTGGCGCTGGTCACCGGCGCGATCTGGGGCAAACCGACCTGGGGTTCTTGGTGGGTCTGGGATGCACGACTGACGTCCATGCTTATTCTGCTGTTTCTGTACTTCGGTCTCATTGCGCTGGGCAACGCCATCAGCAATCGTGACAGCGCCGCCAAGGCGTGTGCGGTGTTGGCGATTGTGGGCGTGATCAACATCCCGATCATCAAATACTCGGTGGAGTGGTGGAACACCCTGCACCAGGGCGCGACCTTCACCCTCACTGAAAAACCGGCGATGCCGGCCGAGATGTGGCTGCCATTGCTGCTGACGGTGCTGGGTTTCTACTGTTTCTTCGGCGCGGTCCTGTTGCTGCGCATGCGCCTTGAAGTGCTCAAGCGCGAAGCGCGGGCCAGTTGGGTCAAGGCCGAAGTACAGAACAGTCTGGAGGCCGCTCGATGAGTTTTGCTTCATTCGGCGACTTCCTCGCCATGGGCCATCACGCCCTGTATGTCTGGTCCGCCTATGGCATCTGCCTGGCGGTGCTGGCCCTCAACGTGGCGGCGCCGATCCTGGCCCGCAAGCGGTATCTGCAACAAGAGGCGCGTCGTCTGCGCCGGGAGAACGGCAAGTGAATCCGCTGCGCAAAAAGCGTCTTATCATCATTCTCGCGATCCTGGTGGGTGTCGGCGCTGCCGTCGGCCTGGCCCTGAGCGCCCTGCAGCAGAACATCAATCTGTTTTACACCCCGACCCAGATCGCCAATGGCGAAGCGCCGCAAGACACGCGCATCCGCGCGGGCGGCATGGTCGAGAAAGGTTCGCTGCAACGTTCCGGCGATTCGCTGGACGTCAAATTCGTCGTCACTGACTTCAACAAATCCGTGACCATCACCTATCGCGGCATTCTTCCGGACTTGTTCCGTGAAGGGCAGGGCATTGTCGCCTTGGGCAAAATCAACGCCGACGGCGTGGTGGTGGCCGACGAAGTGCTGGCCAAGCACGACGAGAAATACATGCCGCCGGAAGTGACCAAGGCCCTGAAAGACAGCGGCCAGTCGGCGCCCACACAAGCCAAAGAGGGTTAATTGATGACGTCCGCTCTCTATAATTCAGGGCTGTTTATCCCCGAGCTTGGCCACCTGGCCATGATCCTGGCGCTGTGTTTCGCGCTGGTTCAGGCCGTGGTGCCGTTGCTCGGTGCCTGGCGCGGTGACCGCCTGTGGATGAGCCTCGCGCAGCCAGCCGCCTGGGGGCAGTTCACCTTCCTGGTGTTCGCTTTTGGTTGCCTGACCTATGCGTTCATGACTGACGACTTCTCGGTCGGCTACGTCGCCAGCAACTCCAACAGCGCCTTGCCGTGGTACTACAAGTTCAGCGCCGTGTGGGGCGCGCACGAAGGGTCATTGCTGTTGTGGGCGTTGATCCTCGGCGGCTGGACCTTCGCAGTGTCGGTGTTCTCCCGGCAGTTGCCGCAGGTCATGCTGGCCCGTGTGCTGGCGGTGATGGGCATGATCAGCACCGGTTTCCTGCTGTTCCTGATCCTCACGTCCAACCCGTTCAAGCGCATCCTGCCGCAGGTGCCCAGCGATGGCGCCGACCTCAATCCACTGCTGCAAGACATCGGCCTGATCGTTCACCCGCCGATGCTGTACATGGGTTATGTCGGTTTCTCCGTGGCCTTTGCCTTCGCCATCGCCGCGCTGATGGGCGGTCGCCTTGATGCGGCATGGGCGCGCTGGTCGCGTCCTTGGACCATCGTCGCCTGGGCTTTCCTCGGTATCGGCATCACCCTCGGTTCGTGGTGGGCGTATTACGAACTCGGCTGGGGCGGCTGGTGGTTCTGGGACCCGGTGGAAAACGCTTCCTTCATGCCTTGGCTGGTCGGTACGGCACTGATTCACTCGTTGGCCGTCACGGAAAAACGTGGCGTGTTCAAGAGCTGGACCGTGTTGCTGGCCATCGCCGCGTTCTCGCTGAGCTTGCTCGGTACGTTCCTCGTGCGTTCCGGCGTGCTGACCTCGGTTCACGCGTTTGCGTCCGACCCTGAGCGCGGTGTGTTCATCCTGATTTTCCTGCTGTTTGTGGTTGGCGGTTCGCTGACGCTGTTCGCCCTGCGCGCACCGGTGGTCAAGAGCCAGGTCGGCTTCAACCTCTGGTCCCGGGAAACCCTGCTGCTGGGTAACAACCTGGTGCTGGTGGTCGCGGCTTCGATGATCCTGCTCGGCACCTTGTACCCGCTGATTCTCGATGCGATGACCGGCGCCAAACTGTCCGTCGGCCCGCCGTACTTCAACGCGCTGTTCATTCCATTGATGGCGTTGCTGATGGTGGTGATGGCGGTCGGGATGCTGGTGCGCTGGAAAGACACCCCGGTCAAATGGCTGATGAGCATGCTGACCCCGGTATTGCTCGGCAGCGCTGCGCTGGCGGTTGTGGCCGGCGTCGCTTACGGCGATTTCAACTGGGCGGTGATCGCAACCTTCATGCTCGCAGCGTGGGTATTGCTCGCCGGTGTCCGGGATATCCTCGACAAGACTCGCCACAAAGGCCTGATCAAAGGCTTGCCGACCCTGACCCGCAGTTATTGGGGCATGCAGATCGCTCACCTCGGTATTGCCGTGTGTGCGCTTGGCGTCGTGTTGTCGAGCCAGAACAGTGCCGAGCGCGACTTGCGCCTGGCGCCGGGCGAGTCGATGGACCTGGCCGGTTATCATTTCATATTCGAAGGCGCCAAGCACTTTGAAGGCCCGAACTTCACCTCCGACAAGGGCACCGTCCGGGTGATCCGCGATGGCAAGGAAGTCAGCGTGCTGCACCCGGAAAAACGCTTGTACACCGTGCAGAACTCGGTGATGACCGAAGCCGGGATCGACGCCGGTTTCACCCGTGACCTCTATGTTGCCCTCGGCGAACCGCTGGGCGATGGCGCCTGGGCCGTGCGCGTTCACGTCAAACCGTTCGTGCGCTGGATCTGGTTCGGTGGCTTGCTGACTGGCTTCGGCGGGTTGCTGGCGGCGCTGGATCGGCGTTATCGGGTCAAGGTGAAAAGCCGGGTGCGTGAAGCACTGGGCATGACGGGAGCCACTGCATGAGACGTTGGTTGATGCTGTTGCCACTGATTATTTTTCTGGTGGTGGCTGTTTTCCTGTATCGCGGGTTGTACCTCGACCCGGCCGAGTTGCCTTCGGCGATGATCAACAAGCCGTTTCCGGAGTTTTCCCTGCCGAGCGTGCAGGGCGACAAGACCCTGACCAAGGCTGACATTGTCGGTAAACCGGCACTGGTCAACGTCTGGGGCACCTGGTGCATTTCCTGCCGGGTCGAACACCCGGTATTGAACAAACTGGCCCAGCAGGGCGTGGTGATTTACGGCATCAACTACAAGGACGTCAACGCCGACGCTTTGAAGTGGCTGGTGGAATTCCACAACCCGTATCAACTGGACATCCGTGACGACGCCGGCACCCTGGGTCTGAACCTCGGTGTCTACGGCGCGCCGGAAACCTTTTTCATCGACGCCAAGGGCATCATCCGCGACAAGTTCGTCGGCGTGATCGACGAACAGGTCTGGCGCGAAAAACTGGCCGCCAAGTATCAGGCGCTGGTCGATGAGGCGAAGCCATGAAGCGCTGGATAGCGGCAGTGGTACTGGGCTTGAGCATGGCCGGCGTGGCGCACGCCGCCATCGATACCTACGAGTTCGCCAAAGAAGGTGATCGCGAGCGTTTTCGCGAGCTGACCAAGGAACTGCGTTGCCCCAAGTGCCAGAATCAGGACATCGCCGATTCCAACGCACCGATTGCCGCCGACCTGCGCAAAGAGATTTTCCGCATGCTCGGCGAGGGCAAGGACAACCAGCAGATCATCGACTTCATGGTCGACCGCTACGGTGACTTCGTCCGCTACAAACCGGCTCTCAACGCCAAGACTGCACTGCTCTGGTTCGGCCCGGCCGGCCTGTTGCTGGGCGGTTTCGTGATCATCGCCGTGATCGTCCGCCGTCGTCGCGTGCAACGCGCCGACACCCCGGACGCGCTTTCTGCCGAGGAGCGTGAGCGCCTCGACCACCTGTTGGATAAAAACCAAGAATGATTGATTTCTGGCTCGCTGCAGGTCTGCTACTTCTGGTTGCCCTGAGTTTTCTGTTGATCCCGGTTTTGCGCGGTCGTCGCGCTCAACTTGAAGAGGATCGTACCGCCCTGAACGTTGCGCTGTACCAAGAGCGCGTGGCTGAGTTGCAAACTCAGCAGGAAGAGGGCGTGCTCGACGCCGGGCAAATGAACGCCGGCCGTGCCGAAGCGGCCCGTGAGCTGCTCGCCGATACCGAAGGCGTTGCGGCGCCTCGCGTGGGTCGCCTGGGCAAGCCGCTGCCGTTGCTGGCGGCGGTGCTGGTCCCGGTACTCGGCCTGGGGTTGTACCTGCATTTCGGCGCCAGCGACAAAGTCGAACTGACCCGCGAATTTGCCCAGGCGCCGCAGTCGATGGAAGAGATGACCCGTCGCCTGGAACGCGCCGTCGCTGCTCAGCCGGAGTCCGCCGAGGGCCTGTATTTCCTCGGTCGCACGTACATGGCTCAGGACCGTCCTGGCGATGCAGCGAAGATCTTCGAACGCACGGTGAATGTGGCCGGTCGTCAACCAGAACTGCTCGGCCAATGGGCTCAGGCTCAATACTTTGCCGATGGCAAGAAGTGGTCGGAGAAGATTCAGGCACTGACTGATGAAGCGCTGAAAGCCGATCCGAAAGAAGTCACCAGCCTTGGCCTGCTGGGTATCGCGGCTTTCGAAGCCCAGCGTTACCAGGACGCTATCGACTACTGGAATCGCCTGCTGGCGCAGTTGCCGCCCGAGGACAGCTCCCGCGCCGCCCTGCAAGGCGGTATCACCCGGGCCACCGAGAAGCTGGAAGCCAGTGGTGGCAAGGTTGCCAAGGCACCTGCGGCGAAGGCGGCAGCGTTGCTGAAAGTCACCGTAGACCTGGCACCAGCGCTCAAAGCCAAGGTCCAGCCGGGTGACAGCGTCTTCATCTTCGCCCGCGCCACCGCAGGCCCACCCGCACCGTTGGCGGCCAAACGCCTGACCGTGGCTGACTTGCCGGTGACCGTCGAGCTGGGTGATGCCGACGCAATGATGCCGCAGTTGAAACTGTCGAACTTCCCTGAAGTCCAACTGGTTGCGCGCGTCTCCCGTGCCGGCCAGCCGACTGCCGGTGAATGGGTCGGTCGCAGCCAGCCTCTGGCCAGCAGCACCACCGCGACGCAGACACTGACCATCGACAGCCCGGACAAATAACAGGAAGCACCGCCATGACCGCTATTGCTCGTATCACCCTGCTCAGTCTGGTTTTGGGGTTGAGTGCATGTGCGGTCCAGCGGCCAGAGCCGACGACACCGCCACCGATCCCGCCGTCGCAGCCGAGGCCTACACCGTCCACGACACCCTCGCCGGGCAAACCGGGCATCCCCGCCAAACCGGCCAAACCGATGCCGCGCACCTCCGCCAGCTTCGCACCGCCGCCGGGTGGCAACAGCCATTGGGATGCCAAGTTGGGCGTCTATGTGCTGGACGATCAGACCAACACCTTCTACCGCCAGCGCACCTACTACCGCTGGAACAACGGCTGGAGCCGCTCGATCAGCCCCGATGGGCCGTGGGAAGACACGGATATCCACGGCGTGCCGGGCGGGTTGGGACGGCAATTCGGGCAGTAAGCTAAGGCGACCTTCGGGTCGCCTTTTTTGTGCCCGCTGAAAACCTCTGCCTCACCTCAAACCCCTGTGGGAGCGAGCCTGCTCGCGAATGCGGTGTGACATTCAACAGATCAGTTGACTGATCTACCGCTTTCGCGAGCAGGCTCGCTCCCACAGGGGGTCGGTGTTTTTCAGCACTCAACCTTTCACAAAACCTTCATCAAATGGCCCACCCAGCGACATGTGCAAGTCATAGGGCTGACACAGCCCGCGCCTAAAGTCGGTTGAACTTCAAAACGGCCATGGACGGCTGTTCAACCAGACAGAGAAGCCCATGAACGCAGCTATCCATGTCGATCATCTGAACAAGACCTTTGCGCGCAAGACCGCACTGGTCGACCTCGAACTCACCATTGCCACCGGTGAGATGGTCGCGCTGATTGGCGCTTCCGGCTCCGGCAAGTCCACCTTGTTGCGGCACCTCGCGGGCCTGGCCTGTTGCGATCGCAGCAATGGCGGCAGCGTCAAAGTGCTGGGGCGGGAAGTGCAGGCGTCCGGACGGCTGAATGGCAAGGTGCGTCGCTTGCGTGCCGACATCGGCTACATCTTCCAGCAGTTCAACCTGGTCAACCGTCTCAGCGTGCTCGATAACGTGCTGCTCGGTTGCCTGGGCCGGATGCCACGCTGGCGCGGCAACCTGAGCCTGTTCAACGCCCAGGAAAAGCAGTTCGCCCTCGAATCCCTGGACCGCGTCGGCCTGGCCGATCTGGCGGCTCAGCGCGCCTCGACCTTGTCCGGCGGCCAACAGCAGCGCGTGGCGATTGCCCGAGCCCTGACCCAGCGTGCCGAAGTGATTCTGGCCGATGAGCCGATTGCCTCCCTCGACCCGGAGTCGGCGCGCAAGGTCATGGAAATCCTCGCGGACATCAACCGCCGCGACGGCAAAACCGTGGTGGTCACTTTGCATCAAGTGGATTACGCCACCCGTTATTGCCCGCGTGCCGTGGCCCTCAAGGCCGGACGGATTCATTTCGATGGCCTCGCCGCCGACCTGAGCAGCCAGTTCCTCAACGATTTGTACGGTGCCGACATCGACACCAGCCTGATGTTCTCCGATCAGGCCCGCCGTCCCGAACCTGCGCCCCGGCTGGTACTGGCGCGCGGTTGAACCCACTTCTTTTTCCAACGACGCACTCCAAGGAATCCATTCCATGTTGAACCGTATCGGTCGCGTTTTTGCTGGCGCCGCGCTACTCGCCAGCTGTGTGCTGGGCACCGCCCAGGCTGAAGAAAAAGCCATCAACTTCGGCATCATGTCCACCGAGTCCTCGCAGAACCTCAAGAGCATCTGGCAACCGTTTCTGGATGACATGCAGAAGAAGACCGGCCTGAAAATCAACGCCACGTTTGCTTCTGACTATGCCGGCCTGATCCAGGGCATGCGTTTCAACAAGGTCGACGTGGCCTGGCTGGGCAACAAGGCCGCCATCGAAGCCGTGGACCGTTCCAACGGCGAGATCTTCGCCCAGACCGCAGCCGCCAGCGGCGCCGCCGGCTACTGGAGCGTGCTGATCGTGCGCAAGGACAGCCCGATCAACTCGGTCGACGACATGCTTAAAAACGCGAAAAACCTGACCTTCGGCAACGGCGACCCTAACTCCACTTCTGGCTATCTGGTGCCGGGCTACTACGTGTTCGCCAAGAACAACGTCGATGCCGCCACCGCGTTCAAACGCACCCTCAACTCCAGCCATGAGGTCAACGCCTTGAGCGTGGCCAAGGGGCAACTGGATGTCGCGACCTTCAACACTGAAAGCTGGGATCGCCTGGCCGTCACCCAACCGGACAAGGCTGCGCTGCTCAAAGTGATCTGGAAGTCGCCGCTGATCCCTGCCGATCCGCTGGTGTGGAGCAAGGCCTTGAGCGACAGCGAGAAAACCAAGATCCGCGATTTCATCTTCAGCTACGGCGACACCGAGTCCGAGAAGGCCGTGCTCGCCGGGATGCAGTTGGGCAAGTTCCTGAAGTCCAGCGACGACCAGTTGCTGCCGATCCGTCAGCTCGAACTGTTCAAGCAGCGCACCACGGTCAATGCCGACACCAAGCTTGAAGCGGCGGACAAGGCCAAGCGCCTGGCTGAGATCGATGCGGAATTGGCCAAGCTGCAAGAGCGCCTGACCTTGCTCGAAAAAACCAACACCGAGAAGAGCGCAGCCAACGCCGGTTGATTCCAATGTGGGAGCGAGCCTGCTCGCGAATGCGGACTGACATTCACCGTCGATGGCGACTGATCCACCGCTTTCGCGAGCAGGCTCGCTCCCACAGGTTTTGCACCAGGCATCACTTTTTAAGAGAACCCTCATGACCACTCTTCACGCTGAAGCCGTCGGCAAGCGCACCTGGCCGCAGTACCTCGGTTGGGGCCTGTTCCTGATCATGCTGGCCTGGGCCTGGCATGGCGCCGAGATGAACCCGATGGCGCTGTACCGCGACTCGGGAAACATGGCGACCTTCGCCGCGGATTTCTTCCCGCCGGACTTCCACGAATGGCGCGCCTACCTCAAGGAAATGATCGTCACCGTACAAATCGCCCTCTGGGGCACGGTGCTGGCGATTGTCTGCTCGGTGCCGCTGGGCATTCTCTGTTCCGAAAACATCACGCCGTGGTGGATTCACCAACCACTGCGCCGGGTCATGGACGCCTTCCGTTCGATCAACGAAATGGTCTTCGCGATGTTGTTCGTCGTGGCGGTCGGGCTGGGGCCGTTTGCCGGTGTCCTGGCGCTGTGGATCAGCACCACCGGGGTACTCGCCAAGCTGTTCGCCGAAGCCGTGGAAGCGATTGATCCGGGCCCGGTCGAAGGGGTTCGCGCCACCGGAGCCAGTGCCTTGCAAGAGGTGATCTACGGGGTGATTCCGCAAGTGATGCCGCTGTGGGTGTCCTACGCGCTGTATCGCTTCGAAGCCAACGTGCGCTCCGCGACAGTCGTGGGAATGGTCGGCGCTGGCGGCATCGGGGTGATTCTCTGGGAGAACATCCGCGCCTTTCAGTTTGTTCAGACCTGCGCGGTCTTGCTGGTGATCATCGTCGTGGTGAGCCTGATCGACATCCTGTCGCAACGCCTGCGCAAGCAGTTCATCTGAATTTCGGAGGGGTGCCCCTGGGCGCTTTTTTTTAAGCATGCAGTTGTCTAGACAAGATGAGCCGGTGTACCGCGAGTTGGCCGACATCCTGCGCCGTGAACTGGCGGATTATTCGGCCGGGGACTTTCTGCCGGCCGAGGTCCAGCTGGCGGAACGTTTCGGCGTCAACCGCCATACCTTGCGCCGCGCCATCGATGAGCTGGTGTTCGAAGGCAGCCTGTTGCGCCGTCAGGGCAAAGGCACGCAAGTGCTGGAGCGGCCGCTGATTTATCCGATGGCCGCCGACAGCGCTTACAGCCAGTCGTTGTCCGCACAAGGGCATGGCGTTGAGGCGGTTTTGCTCAAGCGCCGCTACTGCTTCGCCAGCCGTGAAGAAGCGCAGCACCTGGGCATCGCCGAGATGGCGCCGATGATCGAATTGCAGACCCTGCGCAAGCTCGATCACCAGCCGGTCAGCCTGATCCGTCATCGCTACTGCGCCAGTCACGCGCCGTTGCTGGCGGACTACACCGGCGGTTCATTGCGCCAATACCTCAGCGAACGCGACATGCCGCTGACCCGCACCTTGAGCCTGATTGGCGCCCGTTTGCCCAGCCGCGACGAAGCCGCGCTGCTGATGATGCCCCGGCATTTGCCGGCGCTGAGTGTGTTCACCCTTTCCCGCGACCGCGACGGCCACCCGGTGGAGCTGGCCCAGTCCACCAGCCGTTCGGATCGCTTCCAGTACCAGGTCGTCACCTGATGGAGAACTCAATGGATAACCCAGTTCCTCACACCGAACGGCAACACTGGATCGGCGTGCTGGCCCGCGCCCGACGCAGTGAATTGCAGCCCCATGAAGCGGCGCTGCGCGACGTCGAATACCAACTGATCCGCGCGCCGGAAATCGGCATGACCCTGGTGCGCGGGCGCATGGGCGGCAACGGTGCGCCGTTCAACGTCGGCGAAATGAGCGTGACCCGCTGCGTGGTGCGCCTGGCCGACGGTCGTACCGGTTTCAGCTACCTGGCGGGGCGCGACAAGGTCCACGCCGAATTGGCGGCGCTGGCCGACGCGCATTTGCAGGGCGTGCAACAGCGTCACTGGCTGGCGGAAATGATCACGCCGTTGGCGGCGGCCCAGGCCGAACGTCGGGCGCAGAAAGCGGCCGAAACCGCCGCCACCAAAGTCGAATTCTTCACCCTCGTGCGAGGAGAAAACTGATGAGCGCACAGCTGTTGCAACCGGCCTTCACCGACCCGGTGCTGGATGCCCAGCGCGGTTTTTGCGCGGCGCTCAAGGCGCTGGCCGGCCCCGGATTGATCCAGACATTGCACGACATTCCAGGCATCGAAGGGCTGGCGCCGGCCACCTACGCGTTGTGCCTGGCGCTGTTGGATGTCGACACGCCGTTGTGGCTGGCGCCGTCCTTCGACACACCGCTGATCCGCGCCAACCTGGCATTCCATTGCGGTTGCCCGCTGACCGCAGATCGGCAGAACGCACGGTTTGCCTTGCTCGCCGACGCCGACGTGCTCGACCTCAGTGGCTTCGACAGTGGCAATGATCGCTACCCGGATCAGTCCTGCACCTTGCTGGTTCAACTGCCATTGCTCGACGGCGGGGAAGGACTGGCCTGGCGCGGACCGGGGATCGAGACCGAGCACCTGGTCAGCCTGCCGCTGCCCGCCCGCGTCTGGCGCGAGCGCGAGCAACGCAACGAATTCCCCCGTGGGCTGGATCTGTTTTTCGCCGCCGGCCATGACCTTATCGGCCTGCCGCGCAGCACGCGGGTCGCCCACGCAGCACAGGAGCGTGCCTGATGTACGTAGCCGTCAAGGGTGGCGAACAGGCCATCGACAATGCCCATCGTCTGCTGGCGAAAAAACGCCGGGGCGATACCTCGGTCACGGAACTGAGCGTCGAGCAAATCCGCCAGCAACTGCCGCTGGCCGTGGCGCGGGTGATGAGCGAGGGCTCGCTGTACGACGAAGAACTCGCCGCACTGGCGATCAAGCAAGCGGCGGGCGACCTGGTGGAGGCGATCTTTCTGCTGCGCGCCTACCGCACCACGTTGCCGCGTTTCAGCCCGAGCCTGCCGATCGATACGGCCGACATGCAGCTCAGCCGGCGCCTGTCCGCGACCTTCAAGGATGTGCCGGGCGGGCAATTGCTGGGCCCGACCTTCGATTACACCCATCGCTTGCTGGACTTTGCCTTGCTCGCCGAGGGCGAGTATCCGGGGCCGCAGCTCACGCCAAAAGCCAGCCTCGAACCGTGCCCGCGAGTACTCGGTTTGCTGGCCAAGGAAGGCTTGATCAAGAACGAGTCCGACAACAACGACAGCGTCGCCGACATCACCCGCGACCCGCTGGAACTGCCGGCCAGCCGCGCCGAACGCTTGCAGGCACTGGCCCGTGGCGATGAAGGTTTTCTGTTGGCGCTGGGCTATTCCACGCAACGCGGTTATGGCCGCAACCACCCGTTTGCCGGGGAAATTCGCATCGGTGACGTGGAAGTCTGGATCGATCCCGAAGAGCTGGGTTTCCCGATCAATCTGGGCAGCATCGAAGTCACCGAGTGCGAGATGGTCAACCAGTTTGTCGGTTCGGCCACCGAGCTGGCGCAGTTCACGCGCGGCTACGGTCTGGCCTTCGGACATGCCGAGCGCAAGGCCATGGGCATGGCGCTGGTCGACCGCGCGCTGCGCGCCAGCGAGTTCAACGAAGAGATTGTGTCACCGGCGCAGCAAGAGGAATTCGTGCTGATGCATTGCGACAACGTCGAGGCCGCCGGTTTCGTGTCGCACCTCAAATTACCTCACTACGTGGACTTCCAGGCCGAACTGGAACTGATCCGCAAACTGCGCAAGCCGGCCGAGGGCCACAGCCATGAATGATCTGAGCAACGCCATCAAGGACAGGGCGCAAACTCGCGACGCGGCATACAACTTCGCCTACCTCGACGAACAGACCAAACGCATGATCCGCCGCGCCTTGCTCAAGGCTGTGGCGGTCCCCGGTTATCAGGTGCCGTTCGGTGGCCGCGAGATGCCGCTGCCTTACGGCTGGGGCACCGGCGGCATGCAATTGACCGCCGCGATTCTCGGTGCCGATGACGTGCTCAAAGTCATCGACCAAGGCGCGGACGACACCACCAACGCCGTGTCGATCCGCCGCTTCTTCGCCCGCACCGCTGGCGTCGCGACGACTGAAAGCACGCCGGATGCGACGGTGATCCAGACCCGTCACCGCATCCCGGAAACCCCGCTGCACGCCGATCAGATCATGGTCTACCAGGTACCGATTCCGGAGCCGCTGCGCTTTATCGAACCGTCGGAAACCGAGACCCGGACCATGCACGCTCTGAACGATTACGGGGTCATGCACGTCAAGCTGTACGAGGACATCGCCACCTTCGGCCACATCGCCACCGCTTACGCCTACCCGGTGATGGTCGATGAACGCTACGTGATGGACCCGTCGCCGATCCCCAAATTCGACAACCCGAAACTCGACATGAGCCCGGCGCTGATGCTGTTCGGTGCCGGCCGGGAAAAGCGCCTGTACGCGGTGCCGCCATTCACCAAAGTCACCAGCCTCGACTTCGAGGATCACCCCTTTGAAGCGCAGAAGTGGGAGGCGTGCTGCGCCATTTGCGGCAGCGCTGACTCTTTCCTCGATGAGTTGATTCTCGACGACGCCGGCACCCAGAGCTTCGTCTGTTCCGACACCTATTACTGCGCCCAGCGCGTCAGCCAGCAGGAGCAGGACCAATGAACCAGGCACTGAAAAATGATCTGTCGGTGACCACGGCCGAGCCGCTGTTGCAGGTGCGTAATCTGTCGCTGCTGTATGGGCCGGAAAAGGGCTGCCAGGACGTCAGCTTCGACCTGTATCCCGGTGAAGTGCTGGGGATTGTCGGCGAGTCCGGCTCGGGAAAGTCGACCTTGTTGTCGCTGCTCAGCGGACGCCTGCCACCGCAGCGCGGCAGCATCGGTTACCGCGACAAACAGGGCCAATGGCTGGACCTGTACAGCGCTAGCGAAGCCGAGCGCCGGACCTTGCTGCGCACCGAATGGGGCTTCGTCGAACAGAACCCGCGCGACGGCTTGCGCATGGGCGTGTCGGCCGGCGCCAACATCGGCGAACGCCTGATGGCCCATGGCGTGCGCAATTACCAGCAATTGCGCGGGGCAGGTATCGACTGGCTGAGCCAGGTGGAAATCGACCCACAGCGCATCGACGACTTGCCGCGGACGTTCTCGGGCGGAATGCAACAGCGGCTGCAAATTGCTCGCAATCTGGTGTCGAGCCCGCGCCTCGTCTTCATGGACGAACCCACTGGCGGCCTCGACGTGTCGGTGCAAGCGCGCTTGCTCGATTTGCTGCGTGGCCTGGTGCGTGAACTGGATCTGGCGGTGGTGATCGTCACTCACGACCTGGCGGTGGCCCGTTTGCTGGCCGACCGACTGATGGTGATGCGCCGCTCGCGGGTGGTGGAAACCGGGCTGACCGATCAGGTTCTCGACGATCCGCAGCACCCTTATTCGCAACTGCTGGTGTCTTCGGTGTTGCAGCCGTGAAGCCCCGTTCAACTGTGGAAACCGAGCGATGAATACCTTGATCGAGGTCCGTGACCTCTCGAAAACCTTCACCCTGCATCAGCAACACGGCGTGGTCCTGAACGTGCTGCGCGGGGTCGATTTCAGCGTGGCGGCGGGGGAGTGCCTGGTGCTGCACGGTCAGTCCGGCGCCGGCAAAAGTACCTTGCTGCGCACCGTGTACGGCAACTACCTGCCGGCCGGCGGCAGCATTCGCGTGCAGCACGACGGCCAGTGGCTGGAGCTGGTGGGCGCCGAACCGCGCGACATTCTGCAGGTGCGTCAGCGCACCCTGGGTTATGTCAGTCAGTTCTTGCGGGTGATTCCGCGTGTGGCCTGCCTGGATGTGGTGATGGAGCCGGCCCTGGCCCGTGGCTGGTCGAAAGAACGGGCGCAGACGCGGGCCGAATTGCTGCTCAGCCGCCTGAACATTCCGCAGCGTCTGTGGCAATTGGCACCCGGCACGTTCTCGGGGGGCGAGCAGCAACGGGTCAACATCGCACGCGGCTTCATGGTGGCGTGGCCGGTGATGTTGCTCGACGAACCGACCGCGTCCCTCGACGAGATCAATCGCCAGGTGGTGCTGGAACTGATGAACGAAGCGAAAAACGCCGGTGCCGCACTGATTGGCATTTTCCACGACCGCACCGCCCGCGAGGCGGTTGCCGACCGCCATCTCGATATGACTCCCGCCGCTGTGAACCAAGAGGAATACGCCGATGCCCGTTGAACAGATCCTCAGCAATGCCCGACTGGTCACCGCTGACCGCGTGTTCCTTGGCAGTGTGCTGTTGCGCGACGGCTTGATCGCCGACGTCAGCGAAGGCCTGAGCCGGTTGCCTCACGCCCAGGACCTCAACGGTGATTTCCTGTTGCCGGGGCTGGTGGAATTGCACACCGACAACCTCGAACGCCACATGACCCCGCGTCCCGGCGTGGACTGGCCGTCGATTTCGGCGGTGCTCAGCCATGACGCGCAGATCATCGCGGCCGGCATCACCACGGTGTTCGATGCTGTGTCCATCGGTGACGTAAACCCCAAGGGCAATCGCATGCAGAAATTGCCGGCGATGCTGGAAGCGATCTCCAGTGCCTCCGACGCCGGGCTGACCCGCGCCGAACACCGTCTGCACCTGCGTTGCGAGTTGTGCCACCCGGACACCTTGAGTGTGTTCCGCGACCTGGTGGAGCATCCGCTGGTGCAACTGGTGTCGGTGATGGACCACTCGCCGGGTCAGCGTCAATTTGTGCTGGAGTCCAAGTACCGTGAGTACTACATGGGCAAGTACCACCTGACCACGGCGCAGATGGATGAATTCATCACCTTGCAGATGGCCAACTCCCGGCAGTACAGCGACCGCTATCGTGCGGCGATTGTCGAGCATTGCCTGGCGCGCGGCCTGTCGGTAGCCAGCCATGACGACGCGACGCTCGCGCACGTCGAAGAGTCGGCGCGCTACGGCATGACCATCGCCGAATTCCCGACCACCGTTGAGGCGGCGCGCGGCAGCCAGCAGCAAGGCATGAAAGTGCTGATGGGCGCACCGAACATCGTGCGCGGCGGTTCGCACTCGGGTAACGTCGCCGCCGCCGACCTGGCCGCTGAGGGGTTGCTGGATATCCTTTCCAGCGATTACTACCCGGCCAGCCTCCTGCAAGCGGCGTTTGCGCTGGCCGCCCAGGACAACGCGTGTGATCTGGCCCACGCCGTGCGCATGGTCAGCCTGGCCCCGGCCCGGGCGGCGGGTTTGAATGATCGCGGCGAAATCGCCGTCGGACTGCGCGCGGACCTGGTGCAAGCCAGAAGCCGCGACGGGCTGCCGGTGGTGCAACAAGTGTGGCGCGAAGCGAAGAGGGTGTTTTGATGGCCGGCAGGTTGATCTATCTCATCGGACCTTCAGGTTCGGGCAAGGACAGCCTGCTGGATGCCGCACGCACACCGTTGGCTGAACGTGGCTGTCGCATCGTACGGCGGGTCATTACGCGCTCGGCGGAAGCGGTGGGCGAGGCGGCGCACGGCGTCAGCGTCGAACAGTTCGCCGAGCTGGAGGCTCAGGGTGCGTTTGCCCTGAGCTGGCACGCCAATGGTTTGTCCTATGGCATTCCTCGGGAGATTGACGACTGGCTGGCGGCGGGGCAGGACGTGTTGGTCAATGGTTCACGCGCGCATCTGCCGCCAACCCGGCAGCGATATCCCGACGCGTTGGTGCTGTTGTTGACCGTCGATCAAGCCGTATTGCGCCAGCGACTGCTGGCGCGGGGGCGTGAATCGGTGACCGAGATCGATCAGCGACTGGCGCGCAATGCGCGTTTCAGTGAACGCCTGCTGACCGATCACGGTTCGGCAGTGCACCTGCTGGATAACTCTGGGGCGTTGGAGCGCACGGTCGAACGCCTGCTGGCCTGCATCGACGAGCATTGCGTATGCGCCTGACACTACTGGGCACCGGTGACGCGCGGCAGGTGCCGGTCTACGGCTGCGAATGCGTGGCCTGCATTAATGCCCGCAACGATGAACGACTCAGGCGTCGACCGTGCAGCGCGCTGATCGAATGCGGTGATCAGCGCTGGCTGATCGACAGCGGCTTGCCCGACCTGACCGAACGCTTCCCGCCTCGCAGCTTCAACGGCATTTTCCAGACCCACTACCACGCCGATCACGCCCAAGGCCTGCTGCATTTACGCTGGGGCCAGGGACTGGTGATCCCGGTGCACGGCCCAGTGGACCCGGAAGGCCTGGCCGACCTCTACAAACACCCCGGCATCCTCGATTTCAGCCAACCGTTCAACCCGTTTGAAACCCGCCAGTTTGGCGGTCTCAGCGTCACGGCGTTACCGCTGCAGCACTCCAAGCCGACCCTCGGTTATGTGCTGGAAGGCGAGGGGCGAAGGATCGCCTACCTGACCGACACCGTGGGCTTGCCCCCGGCGACGGCTGAATGGCTGCAACGAGCACCGCTGGACCTGCTGGTCCTCGACTGTTCAATGCCGCCACAACCTCAGGCGCCACGTAACCACAATGACCTGACGCTGGCGTTGCGCTGTATTGAAGACTTGCAACCGGTGTCTGCGGTGTTGACGCATGTCGGGCATACGCTGGATGCGTGGTTGCTGGAGCATGGGGGGGAGTTGCCGCCCAGGGTTACGGTGGCTTTTGATGGTTGCGTGTTGTAGGGCAGAAGGCATTTGTGGTTTGTGTCAGTTCTCTTTTGTCAGTAACCCCTCCACATACTCCAAAAACGCCCGAGCCTTCGCGCTGGCCATTCTTCCGGTGGGAAATACCGCCCACAAATCCTGTTTCGGCAGGGTCCAATCCGTCATCACTGCCCTGACGGCACCACTGGCCAGCTCCGGCGCAAACATCCATTCGGAGGCCATGGTCAGCCCGAGATTGGCGAGGACCGCTTCGCGCAATCCTTCGGCGGCGCTGACGCGAATGCGGCCGTTGATGATCACGGACTGTTCTTCGTTCGCGTTGCGAAATTGCCAGTTGGCGCCGCCGCCCAAGGCGTAGACCACAGCCTGGTGTTTGCACAGGTCAGCCGGGCAGGTGGGTTCGCCGTGTTTGTCGAAGTAGGCCGGCGTGCCGAGGACGACACGTCGGCATTCGGCGATCTTGCGGGCGGTGAGGCCGGAGTCGCTCAGGGCGCCCATGCGCAGGGCGATGTCGACGCCTTCTTCGACCAGATTGAGGTTGCGGTCGTCGAGCAGCAGGTCGATGTTCAGGTCCGGGTTCTGATCGAGGAACGGCCCGAGGTGCGGCACGATATGGATTCGGCCGAAGGTCACGGCGGCGCAGATGCGCAGGTTGCCGGTGAGCCCGCTGGCGGCACCGCGCGCGGCATTGTCGGCCTCGTCGGATTCTTCGATGGCACGCTTGGCGCGTTCGAAAAACGCCAGGCCGGCCTCGGTGGGCGTCAGGCCTCGGGTCGAGCGCAACAGCAGTCGCACGGCCAGGCGTGATTCGAGTTGCGCAATGGCTTTCGACACGGCGGGCTGGCCGATATTCAGGCGCCGGGCGGCAGCGGAAAACGAGCCGGTTTCCACGACGTAGACGAAGGTTTCCATTGCGGCGAGGCGATCCATTCGAAGCCCTTGTGCAGTCTGATGCCTTTAGGAAATCCCCTGTGGGATTGTTGTGTTCAGTTAGAACGCGGCTTTGCCGATAGAGGAGCCGCCGTCGACAAACAGCGTTTGCCCGGTGATAAACCCGCTCTGCTCGGACAACAGAAACGCAATCGCCGCTGCGATCTCCTGCGGTTGCCCCAATCGCCCCATCGGCACACCTGCCAGATACCGCGCTTCACCTTCACTGCCCGGCGGATTGTTGGTGCGGAACAATTCGGTTTCCGTCGGCCCCGGTGCCACGGCGTTAACCGTCACGCCAGTTTTCGCCAGCTCCAGCGCCCACGAGCGTGTGAAGCTGATCAGCGCCGCTTTGGCGGCCGCATACGCCGTGCGTTGGGTAATCCCGAGCACGGTCAGACTGGAAATATTCACCACCCGACCCCAACCCTTGGCGCGCATGTTCGGCAGCAGTGCCTGGGTGGCCTGCAACGCCGAATGGAGGTTGACCCGCATCACATCGTCGAACGTATCCAGATCGATTTCACCCAACACTTGCGGGCGTACCAGACCGACGTTGTTCACCAGCCCATCAAACTCGTACGTCCTGGCCAGATCCGCCAGGACTTCCTGAGTCAGCGTCCGGTCGCTCAAATCCAGCGGAAACAGAATGCCGGGGAACGTCAGGTCAGGTGTCCGGGCAATCCCGACCACCCGGTGCCCAGCACGATCCAGATGCTCGGCCACCGCACGGCCAATGCCTTTGCTCGCGCCAGTGATGAGAAAAGTACGACGGGTCATTTCACACTCCTTGAAAAGAACCTGCCGCCGGGGTGGGCGGCAGTGAAAGGGTCAGCCGCGAATCGCATCCAGCATTGCTTCAGGCTCAGGACGCTGAGTGTAATCCGGGTTGACCTCGGCGTAACGAATCACGCCATCCTGACCAATCACATAACGTGCCGGCATCGGCAGCGTCCACGACGGATCATCATTGAAAGTCGGCAAATCATTGCGCAGATTCTTGTACAGCTCGATCAGGTAATCCGGCAACTCAAAGCGCAAACCAAAGGCGTGCGCCACCTCATTGTGAGTATCGCTGAGGATCGGGAATTCAAGGCCATTGGTGCGCACAGACTTGCGGCTGTTGGCAGCAATTTGCGGAGAAATCGCCAGCAGGCTGGCGCCGGCTTCCTGCAACGTCGGCAGGAAATCCTGTAATGCTTGCAGCTCCATGTTGCAGTAAGGGCACCACACGCCACGGTAGAACGTCAGCACCAACGGACCTTTGGCCAGTAGATCGGCGGATGACACCGGATGGCCGTCGGGGTCCTTGAGTGTGAACAGCGGCGCCTTGTCGCCCACCTTCAACGCCTTGCTTGCCGCGCCTGAGGCAAACAGTTCCGCGGTGGCACGCTCCATGATCGGGTGGATTTCAGCGGGCGCGTTGTAGGGCGGTTTACCCGCTTTGAAGTCAGCTTTGAACGCATCGAGTTTTGCTTGCAGGGGCATGATCGTAATCCTGGGTGAGGAAGCCGGTTGGCTTGGATCGATAGTGACCTTGGCACGGGGAGGGTGGAACGCAGGTGGGGGGCATAGGATTCATTCTTGGGGGGAATGAGAGCTTTCACATCCTGAAAAACAACGTGAACAGACCCTCTCTGGATTCTATGGTCCAGTGACGGTTCATTTACGTGATGTTTTGCTGGAGGAACGACTGTGCACTATCCAATCATTATCGAGTGGGGAGACGACAGAGCGGCAATTGGTATTCAAATACCTGACATCCCTGGCGCGGTGACCGCGGGGGATACGTTTGAGGAGGCGTACAACGCAGCCATTGAAGTCGCACAGATCCTGCTGCAAAAAATGGAGGAGGAGGGGTTGGTTGTTCCAACGCCGACGTCAGTGAGCACGCATCGGGATAATCCGGAATTCGCGGGAAGAGGATGGGGGATGTTGAAAGTTTGAATAAGGCGATTGCCGTCATATCGCATCGCGAGCAAGCTCGCCCCCACAGGATTGGCGATTACCTGTGGGGGCGAGCTCGCGATGCTTTGAAAAGCTTAAGCCGTCGCCAACGAAGCCTTCTGCGAAGCACTCAAAAACCGCAGCAACGCCAGCAGCGGAAACGCACTGCCCACAATCACTATCCACAACCAGCCGCCGTGTTCATACACCGCACTGGCCACCGACGAACCGAACGCGCCGCCGATGAAGATGCTGGTCATGTACAGCGCGTTCAGGCGGCTGCGGCTTTTGGCGTCGAGGGCGTAGACCGCGCGTTGGCCAAGGACCATGTTCATCTGAACGCAGAAGTCGAGTACCACGCCGGTCACGGCCAGGCCGATGACGCTGTACACCGGATGGATGAACGCCGGCAGGAAGCTCAGGCTGGCGAATATCAGGGCCAGCAAGGACGCCATGCGGGTGTGGCCGGCATCGGCCAGGCGACCGGCGATGGGCGCGGCGATAGCGCCGATGGCACCGACCAGGGCGAAGATCGCGATCTGGGTTTGCGACAGGCCATGATTGCGCGCCAGTTCCAGCGGCACGGCGGTCCAGAACAGGCTGAACGTGGCGAACATGCACCCCTGGTAAAACGCGCGCTGACGCAACACCGGTTGTTGACGCAACAGCGTCCACAGCGAGCCGAGCAACTGCCCATAAGAAGCACTGTGATCCGGCTGGCGCTTGGGAATGGTCAGTGCGAGCACGATGCTGATCGCCGCCATCAACGCGGCCGCAATCATGAACATTGCGCGCCAGCCGAAGTGGTCAGCCACCACGCTGGACACCGGTCGTGCCAGCAGAATACCCAGCAGCAAACCGCCCATGATCCCGCCGACCACACGGCCGCGAGATTCTTCCGGTGCGAGGTGTGCGGCCAGTGGAATCAGGATCTGCACCGACACCGAGCTGAAGCCCACCAACAACGAGATCAGCAAAAACACATTGGGCTGATCGGTAAACGCAGCGCCCAGCAAACTGGCAATCGCCACCACGGTGGTGATGATCATCAATCGGCGGTTTTCCAGCAGATCGCCCAGCGGCACGAGGAAGAACAACCCAAGCGCATAGCCAATTTGCGTCAGCGAAACGATCAGGCTGGCCATGGTGTTGGTCAGGCCGATGTCCGGTGCGATCAGGCCAATGATCGGCTGGGCATAGTAAATATTGGCCACGATGGCGCCGCAGCAGAAGGCGAAGAGCAGCACCATGCCTTTGGTCATTGTCGCGGCACCGTGGGGCGCCTGGGTCGTTGGTTTCATAACGGGTCTCGCTGGACAAAAGGGAATGCGCGAAGGCTAAGCGGCAAGCTCAAACGGCGGAAGAGAGGTTGAAGTGATAGCAATCATTCCATTGCGGAATGAGTGACGCCGGCCATGTGCTGTTTGCCGATGCACCTTGCGTCCAAAAAATGTGAGGCCCGATGATACATTCACTTACATCCTGTTCGATAGCGTGCTTATGTTCTCTCTCACGTTTCATAACCGGAAGGCACTGCCATGAATGCGATGATTCGCCACCTGATTCGCGGCGCTTCAGCCCTGACACTGATTACCCTGTTTACCACTGGCCTGACCCAGGCGGCCGATGCACCGGGCTTGCGCATCGGTGTTCGCGGAGAGATCACCGGGGTCAGCCCCGACGCGTTGAAAGTCCACGTCAACAGCGGCGAAAACGTGGTCATCAACCTGACCAATGACACCAAGATCCGCGCCGTCACCCTGGCCAACATCGAAGACATCAAACCCGGCAGCTACATCGGCTCGGCGGCGATTCCGCAGGATGATGGCACGCTCAAGGCGCTGGAAGTCCACGTCTTCCCGCCGGAACTGGCCGGCAGTGGCGACGGGCATCGGCCGTTTGACCTGGTCAAGGGCAGCAGCATGACCAATGGCAGCGTCGGCGACTTGGTGGTCAGCAATGGCCGAGTGTTGACGGTTAACTACAAGGGCGGGCAGCAGAAGATTCTGGTGCCGATGGACGTGCCGATTGTGAACCTGATGCCGGGGGATCGCAGTTTGCTCAAGGTGGGGGTGAAGATCGTGACGTTTGTGACGCAGAGTGCGGACGGGACGCTGACGGCGCAATCGATCTCGGCGGGTAAAGATGGCGTGACACCGCCCATGTGAAGGCAAGTCACAACCCCACAGGGGGATTTTTGGTGAGCTTGGGGTTTGTGATCAGGCACAAAAAAGGCGACCTGTTCAGGTCGCCTTTTTCATTGCCGCTCAGGAATTACTGACCGGTGTAAATCTGATCAAAGATCCCGCCATCGTTGAAGTGAGTCTTCTGCACTGTGCGCCAGTCACCAAAGGTCTTCTCAACCGACAGGAAGTCCACTTTCGGGAACCGATCGGTGTACTTGGCCAATACCGCCGGGTCACGTGGGCGCAGGTAGTTCGCTGCTGCAATCTCCTGACCTTCCGGTGACCACAGGTACTTCAGATATTCCTCGGCCGCCGCGCGCGTGCCTTTCTTGTCGACAACTTTGTCGACCACCGTCACCGGCGGCTCGGCTTCGGCAGAAACGCTTGGGTAGATCACTTCAAACTGGTCACGACCAAACTCGCGGGCAATCATTTCCGCTTCGTTTTCGAAGGTCACCAGCACGTCGCCGATCTGGTTCGTCATGAAGGTAGTGGTGGCTGCGCGGCCGCCGGTGTCGAGCACTGGAGCCTGCTTGAACAGTTTGCCGACGAACTCCTTGGCCTTGTTCTCGTCACCGCCATTCTTCAGCACATAGCCCCAGGCCGACAGGTAGGTATAGCGACCATTACCCGAGGTTTTCGGGTTCGGCACGATCACCTGGACGCCATCCTTGAGCAGGTCCGGCCAGTCTTTCAGGGCTTTCGGGTTGCCTTTACGAACGATGAATACGGTGGCGGAAGTGAACGGCGCACTGTTGTTCGGCAGGCGCGTGACCCAGTTGTCCGGCACCAGTTTGCCGTTGTCCGCCAGGGCGTTGATATCGGTCGCCATGTTCATGGTGATGACGTCAGCCGGCAGACCGTCGATCACCGAACGTGCCTGTTTGCTGGAGCCGCCGAAGGACATCTGCAGGGTGATGTTTTCGTTGTGCTCGGCTTGCCAGTGTTTCTGGAAGGCAGTGTTGTAGTCCTTGTAGAAATCGCGCATCACGTCATAGGAAACGTTAAGCAGGGTCGGGGCGGCCTGAGCCATGCTGGTCAATGCCAGGCCAGCGGCCAGAAGTGAGGCGCCAAAGAGTTTTTTCACTGCGCAGTCCTTGTTCTAATTTAAAAGTGAGGCAATTTGCCAGCGACTATAGCCGGGCTCGCATAGGCCTTTAAAGATTAAAAAGCTCTTTGCTTATTCCAGTTTCTTAAACAACGCATTACCGCATCGCGAGCAGAATGCCGCGCCGTGTTCGTGGCTGTTTTTCTTGCACACCGGGCAGTCGTGTTGCAACTGTTCGCCACGCATCGCGTTGGCCAGTTCGGCGGTGAAAATCCCGGTGGGTACGGCAATGATCGAGTAACCGGTGATCATCACCAGCGACGAAATCACCTGGCCCAGTGGCGTCTTCGGCACGATGTCGCCGAAGCCCACGGTGGTCAGCGTAACGATCGCCCAATAGATGCCTTTGGGAATACTGGTGAAGCCGTGTTCCGGCCCCTCGATCACGTACATCAAGGTGCCGAACACCGTCACCAGGGTGCAGACACTGACCAGAAACACCACGATTTTCTGCTTGCTGCCGCGCAACGCCGACATCAGGTAGTTGGCTTGCTTGAGGTAGGGGCTGAGCTTGAGTACGCGGAAAATCCGCAGCATCCGAATGATCCGGATGATCAGCAGGTACTGCGCATCGGCGTAATACAGCGCGAGGATGCCGGGCACGATGGCCAGCAAATCCACCAGCCCATAGAAGCTGAACGCGTAGCGCAACGGTTTGGGTGAGCAATACAGCCGCAGGATGTATTCGACGGCGAAAACGAAAGTGAAGCCCCACTCGATATACGCCAGCAGATCGGCGTAGTTCTGGTGAATCGCGTCGATGCTGTCGAGCATCACGATGACGATGCTGGCAAGGATGATCAACAGCAGGATGCCGTCGAAGCGCCGCCCCGCCTTGGTGTCGCTCTGGAAAACCATGACGTAAAGTTCTTCACGCCAGTTTTTGCTGCTGTCCATGGATACCGCCTGAACCAATGATCAGCGCAGCCTAGGTTGATTCTCCCCAGGAGCGCAAGGCGCAGTGGTCCTCGTGGCTTTGCCGAGCACTTGAACGATCGTACGGATCAGCCAGCAACCGAGGATGAACGGCGCGGTCAGCGTGGGCAGGCCGATAGCGGCAAACACGGGTGTCAGCAGCAGCGCGAGTGCAATAGCGAGCGGTGGCAGCCACGGTTGTTGGCGTTGCGAGCTGAAGGCGAGGGCGGCGAGCACGGCGTTATAACCACCGAGGCCGAGCAGGGCGGTGTAGAAGTCGTGATTCAGCAGGCTCCAGCCCATGCCCGCGACAGACGCCAACATCGCCCAGCAGAAAGCGCGACGGTCAGCGATCAGTAATCCAGCGGCAATCAAAGCGCCGGCCAGCGGATGACCGAGGAACATCACCTGCCCGAGGCTTTTGAGGGGGGCGGTGAGCATGTTCAGGGTGTTGATTTCGATCAAGTGCGCCTGGGTCGATGGCGTGGCGAAGCACAGCAGTAACCAGCCCAATCCGACGAAGGGCGCGGTGTAGGCGGGCAGGTATTGGCTGACCCGGGAGCGTTTGAGCCACTGTTGAGTCAGCATCGCGCTCAGGCCACCGCAGGCAATGATCATCAGCGGCAGCATGGCCGACCATGGGAAATAAAGGCTCAGCAGCACGCCGAGCAAGACACCGTTGTAGCTGAACAATCCCGCCTGACGATCTTCCTTGGCGTAGTTGCGACGTTGCGCGGTAAGCAACCCGGCGACACCGCCCAGCAGCGCACCGCCGAGCAGGGTGGGCGCGGTAAACAGAATCGCCAACAGGCACAGCAGGCCGCACAGCGGATTTCGCTGGAGGAAGATCTGACTGAAACCGTTGAGCAGGGCAGTCGCCCAGTCGGGGCAGTGGGTGTTGAAGTGATTGGCAGGCATTTTAGTTCAGTGTGTCAGTGGGACCGAGTTGCCTGCTTCGCGAGCAGGCTCGCTCCCACACTGAATCTTTGTTCAGTCTTGGCTCTGTAAACGACACAAAACCAATGTGGGAGCGAGCCTGCTCGCGAAGTGGCCGGTATGTGCGCTCTAGATCAGGGTTTCGATGCGCAATGAGTTAGTCGACCCCGGCTGCCCAAACGGCACACCCGCGGTGATCAATAACGTGTCGCCGCGCTGAGCCATGCCCTGGGCCTGGGCAATTTCCAGCGCCGTCGAACACACTTCATCCACCTGCCGCAGCCGATCATTGACCACCGAGTGCACGCCCCACGCCACGGTCAGGCGGCGAGCGGTCTGCAGGTTCGGCGTCAGGTTGAGGATCGGCACCGTCGGCCGCTCCCGCGCTGCGCGCAAACTCGAGGTGCCGGACTCGCTGTAGTTCACCAGCACCGCCACCGGCAGCACATTGCTGATCCGACGAATCGCACAGCTGATCGCATCAGATACCGTGGCCTCGGCTTTCGGCCGGCTCACGTCCAGTTGCGCCTGATAGTCCGGGCCGTTTTCCACTTGGCGGATGATCTTGCTCATCATCTGCACGGCTTCCAGCGGGTATTCGCCGGAGGCGGTTTCCGCCGACAGCATCACCGCGTCCGCACCTTCGGCTACAGCGTTGGCCACGTCGGTGACCTCGGCGCGGGTCGGGGCCGGGGAGAAGCGCATCGACTCGAGCATCTGCGTCGCCACCACCACCGGTTTGCCGAGCTCACGGCAGAGGGTGATGATGTTTTTCTGAATCTGCGGCACGCTTTCGGCCGGCACTTCCACGCCCAGATCACCGCGAGCGACCATGATCGCGTCGCTCAATTCAGCGATTTCCCGCAGCTGAGTCACCGCCGATGGTTTCTCGATCTTGGCCATCAAGAACGCTTTGTCGCCGATCAACTCGCGGGCTTCGCGGATGTCTTGCGGACGCTGCACAAACGACAGCGCGACCCAATCCACACCCAACTCCAGGCCGAAGCTCAAATCACGGCGATCCTTGGCGGTCAGCGGGCTCAGTTCCAGCACCGCTTGCGGCACGTTCACGCCTTTGCGGTCTGACAGTTCGCCGCCATTGAGCACGGTGGTGTCGATGGCGTCGGAGTACTTGGTCACCACACGAAGGCGCAACTTACCGTCGTCCAGCAGCAGGTCCATGCCCGGTTCCAGCGCGGCGATGATTTCCGGGTGAGGCAGGTTGACGCGGCGCTCGTCACCCGGCGTCGGGTCCAGATCCAGGCGCAAGGCCTGACCGCGATGCAGTTGCACCTTGCCTTCGGCGAACTTGCCGACCCGCAGTTTCGGGCCTTGCAGGTCCATCAGAATGCCCAGCGGGTAATTCAGCTGGCGCTCGACTTCACGAATCCACTGGTAGCGCTGAGCGTGGTCGGCGTGGTCACCGTGGCTGAAGTTCAGGCGGAAAATGTTGACCCCGGCCTGCACCAGTTCGCGGATGTCGTCGATCCCGTCGATGGCAGGGCCGAGGGTGGCGAGGATCTTAACCTTCTTGTCAGGCGTCATGTTTAGGGCTCTCGAGAATCAAAATGGCGCGGAAGTCGTTGACGTTGGTGCGGGTCGGCTCGGTGACGATCAGTGCGTCCAGCGCCTCGAAATAGCCGTAGCCATTGTTGTTGTCGAGTTCGTCGCTGGCGCTCATACCGAGGGCGGCGGCACGGGCGTAGCTGTCCGGGGTCATGATCGCGCCGGCGTTGTCTTCAGAGCCGTCAATGCCATCGGTGTCACCGGCCAGGGCGTAGACGCCCGGCAGGCCTTTGAGGCTGTCGGTCAGGCTCAGCAGAAATTCGGCGTTGCGCCCGCCACGACCATTGCCGCGCACGGTCACGGTGGTTTCACCGCCCGAGAGAATCACGCAGGGCGTCGCCAATGGCTGACCGTGCAGCACGACCTGCCGGGCGATGCCGGCGTGGACCTTGGCCACTTCGCGGGATTCGCCTTCCAGATCGCCGAGGATCAGCGGGCTGAAACCGGCCTGCCGCGCTTTCACGGCGGCCGCTTCCAGCGACTGCTGTGGACGGGCGATCAACTGGAAATGACTGCGCGCGAGGCTCGGATCGCCGGGTTTGACCGTCTCCGATTCCGCGCTTTGCAGCCAGTTACGCACCGAGGCCGGAGCGTCGATGCCGTAGCGCTTGAGGATCGCCAGTGCTTCGGCGGAGGTGCTTGGGTCGGCCACGGTCGGGCCGGAGGCGATGACCGTGGCGAGGTCGCCCGGCACATCGGAAATCGCGTAGGTATACACAGTGGCCGGCCAACAGGCTTTGCCGAGACGGCCGCCCTTGATCGCCGAGAGGTGTTTGCGCACGCAGTTCATCTCGCCGATGGTCGCGCCGGATTTGAGCAGGGCTTTGTTGATCGATTGCTTGTCGGCGAGGGTGATACCGGCTGCGGGCAATGCGAGCAGGGCAGAGCCGCCGCCAGAAAGGAGGAAGATCACGCGGTCGTCTTCGGTCAGGTTGCTGACCAGTTCAAAGACCCGCTTGGCGACGGCCTGACCGGCAGCGTCCGGCACCGGATGCGCCGCTTCGACCACTTCGATTTTTTCGCACGGGGCGCCGTGGCCGTAACGCGTCACCACCAGCCCGGAGACTTCACCCTGCCAGCAACGCTCGACCACTTGCGCCATGGCGGCCGCGGCTTTGCCGGCGCCGATGACGATCACCCGACCGCTGCGATCTTTGGGCAAATGGGCTTCGAGGACTTGCTGCGGATGGGCGGCGTCGATGGCTGTGGCGAACAGCTCGCGCAGGAATTGTTGCGGATCGACCGACATGGCGGGCTCCCGGAATTCTTGTTATTGGAGGGGCGGCTCGGTTACCTGTGGGAGCGACCTGTGGCGAGGGGGCTTGCCCCCGTTGGGCTGCGAAGCAGCCCCAAAATCTGTGATGCGACAACGATCTTGTGAGTGCTTCGCACTCAAACGGGGCGATGCGGCGTTCCGACAAGCCCCCTCGCCACAGGCTCACTCCCAGAGGGTTTTGTGCAGGGCTTACTTATCGCGAATCGAGAAATTCGCCATGTGTTCCAGGCCCTTGATCAGCGCCGAGTGATCCCAGTTGCTGCCACCGATGGCCGCGCAGGTGCTGAACACTTGCTGGGTGTTGGCGGTGTTCGGCAGGTTGATGCCAAGTTCCTTGGCACCTTGCAGGGCCAGGTTCAAATCCTTCTGGTGCAGGCTGATGCGGAAGCCCGGATCGAAAGTGCCTTTGATCATGCGCTCGCCGTGTACTTCGAGGATCTTCGACGAAGCGAAACCGCCCATCAGTGCTTCACGAACCTTGGCTGGATCGGCGCCGTTTTTCGAGGCGAACAGCAGGGCTTCGGCGACCGCCTGGATGTTCAGTGCAACGATGATCTGGTTCGCCACTTTCGCGGTTTGACCGTCGCCGTTACCACCGACCAGGGTGATGTTCTTGCCCATGGCCTGGAACAGCGGCAGGGCGCGTTCGAAGGCATCGGCATCGCCGCCGACCATGATGCTCAGGCTCGCTGCCTTGGCGCCGACTTCACCGCCAGACACTGGCGCGTCGAGGTACTGGGCGCCTTTTTCATTGATTTTGGCCGCGAATGCTTTGGTGGCGGTCGGCGAGATCGAGCTCATGTCGATGACGATTTTGCCTTTACCGACACCGGCCGCGATACCGTCAGCGCGGAACAGCACGTCGTCTACCTGTGGGGTATCCGGCACCATGACGATGATGAATTCGGCTTCTTGCGCAACTTCTTTCGGGTTGGCCAGGGCGATGGCGCCGGCGGCAATCAGGTCAGCAGGTGCGGCGTCGTGGTGCGCCGACAGGAACAGGCTGTGACCGGCTTTCTGCAGGTTCAACGCCATTGGGTGGCCCATGATGCCGGTGCCGATAAATCCGATTTTAGCCATGAGAAAATCCTCTTGATTTTGTGTTGCTCAATAATGTGCGCGATACACCTGTGGCGAGGGAGCTTGCTCCCGCTGGGGCGCGAAGCGGCCCCAAATCAGCCAGCGCGGTACATCAGGTAAATCCGGTCTGCAGGTTTTACGACTGCTTCGCAGCCGAGCGGGAGCAAGCTCCCTCGCCACAAGAACTGGTTCTATCTCAGATCGCGTTATGGGTTTTCAACCAGCCCAGGCCCGCTTCGGTGGTGGTCAACGGCTTGTATTCGCAGCCAACCCAACCCTGATAACCAATCCGGTCCAGGTGTTCGAACAGGAAGCGGTAGTTGATTTCACCAGTGCCCGGTTCGTTGCGCCCTGGGTTGTCGGCCAACTGGATGTGGTTGATCTCGCCCAGGTGCGATTGCATCGTGCGGGCCAGGTCGCCCTCCATGATTTGCATGTGGTAGATGTCGTATTGCAGGAACAGGTTGGCGCTGCCCACTTGTTCGCGGATCGACAGGGCCTGTGCCGTGTTGTTCAGGTAGAAGCCCGGGATGTCGCGGGTGTTGATCGCTTCCATCACCAGCTTGATGCCCGCCGCTTGCAGCTTGTCGGCCGCGTACTTGAGGTTGGCGACGAAGGTTTTTTCCACGGTGGCATCGTCGACGCCTTGTGGACGAATACCGGCCAGGCAGTTGACCTGGGTGTTGCCCAGCACCTGTGCGTAGGCGATGGCCAGGGTCACACCGGCGCGGAATTCTTCGACGCGGTCCGGCAGGCACGCGATGCCGCGTTCGCCCTTGGCCCAGTCACCGGCCGGCAGGTTGAACAGCACCTGGGTCAGACCGTTGGCATCGAGCTTGGCCTTGATTTCGGCGGAGCTGAAGTCGTAAGGGAACAGGTACTCGACACCACTGAAACCGGCCTTGGCGGCCGCTTCAAAACGGGCAAGAAAATCCTGCTCAGTGAACAGCATGGACAGGTTGGCTGCGAAACTCGGCATGGTGGTCTCCCGTAAATATGTGCAGGCCCCCCTGTAGGAGCCAGCAAGCCGGCTCCTACAGGGGGGCAATCAATCGTTAATCAAGCAACGAAATCGCCGTTGGTGCGTCGTTGCCGACCAGCGCCAGGTCTTCGAATTCGTTGACGGCGTTGATCTCGGTGCCCATGGAAATGTTGGTCACGCGCTCCAGGATAATCTCGACGATCACCGGCACCTTGAACTCTTCGATCAGCTCCTGAGCCTTGCGCAGGGCAGGCTGGATCTGGCTTGGTTCAAACACACGCAGTGCCTTGCAGCCGAGGCCTTCGGCGACCGCGACATGATCGACACCGTAACCGTTGAGTTCCGGAGCGTTCAGGTTATCGAAGGACAGCTGCACGCAGTAGTCCATGTCGAAACCGCGCTGAGCCTGACGGATCAGCCCCAGGTACGAATTGTTTACCACCACGTGGATGTACGGCAGCTTGAACTGCGCGCCCACCGCCAACTCTTCGATCATGAACTGGAAATCATAGTCGCCCGACAGCGCCACGACCTTGCGGGTCGGATCAGCCTTGACCACACCCAGTGCCGCCGGAATGGTCCAGCCCAACGGGCCGGCCTGGCCGCAGTTGATCCAGTGACGCGGCTTGTAGACGTGCAGGAACTGCGCGCCGGCAATTTGCGACAGACCGATGGTGCTGACGTAGCACGTGTCTTTGCCAAACACCTGGTTCATCTCTTCGTAAACGCGCTGCGGCTTGACCGGCACGTTGTCGAAGTGCGTCTTGCGCTGCAGGCTGGCTTTACGCTGCTGGCAGTCTTGCAGCCAGGCGCTGCGGTTTTTCAGCTTGCCGGCGGCTTGCCATTCACGGGCAACTTCGATGAACACGGTCAGTGCGGCAGCGGCGTCGGAAACGATGCCCAGGTCCGGGTTGAACACGCGGCCGATCTGGGTCGGTTCGATGTCGACGTGAATGAACTTGCGGCCTTCGGTGTAGACGTCGATCGAGCCGGTGTGGCGGTTGGCCCAACGGTTACCCACGCCCAACACCACATCGGATTTGAGCATTGTCGCGTTGCCGTAGCGGTGCGATGTTTGCAGGCCGACCATGCCGACCATCAACGGGTGATCGTCCGGAATGGTGCCCCAGCCCATCAGGGTCGGGATGACGGGGATGCCGGTCAGCTCGGCGAACTCGACCAGCAAGTCGCTGGCGTCGGCATTGATGATGCCGCCACCGGCCACCAGCAAAGGACGTTCAGCCTGATCGAGCATGGCCAGGGCCTTCTCGATTTGCACGCGGTTAGCGGTGGGCTTGGCCAGCGGCAGCGGTTGGTAAGCGTCGATGTCGAATTCGATTTCCGCCATCTGCACGTCGAACGGCAGGTCGATCAGCACCGGGCCTGGACGGCCGGAGCGCATTTCGTAGAAGGCTTTCTGGAACGCGTAAGGCACCTGGCCCGGTTCCATGACGGTGGTAGCCCACTTGGTCACTGGCTTGACGATGGCGGTGATGTCGACCGCCTGGAAGTCTTCCTTGTGCATACGAGCGCGGGGGGCCTGGCCGGTAATGCACAGGATCGGGATCGAGTCGGCCGAGGCGCTGTAGAGCCCGGTGACCATGTCCGTACCGGCAGGGCCGGAAGTACCGATGCACACGCCGATGTTGCCGGCCTTGGTGCGGGTGTAACCCTCGGCCATGTGCGAGGCGCCTTCAACGTGGCGAGCGAGGACGTGATCGATGCCACCGACCTTCTGCAAGGCGGAGTACAGCGGGTTGATCGCGGCGCCCGGGATGCCAAAAGCGGTATCAACCCCTTCACGGCGCATCACCAGAACGGCGGCTTCGATTGCTCTCATTTTGCTCATGGTTTTGTGCCTCTTACGTTTTGTAATTGTATACAAGTGGCTTTGCGCAGAGTGTATTCACGGCGGACGGCGCAGGTCAATCCATTTTCTCAAGCGACCGTTTCATTCGTCGAAAGCCTTATCTAGTGTGGCTTTTCGTCGCATGTGGCGCTTTTCGAGAATTATTGTATACAAAAAAATAGGTCATTGTGTTCTATTTGTTGCATCGGACTGCGGCACAACGGCGCAGCCCAACGCCTTTCCGAAAAACAAAATGAGGACGGCACCATGAGCGCTTTAACCTTGAAAGTTGCAGTCAGCCTGATCAACCAGGCCATTTCCGCAGGGCGTGCAATCTCCGCGGCTCCATTGACCGTTGCGGTACTGGATGCCGGCGGTCACCTGATCACCCTGCAACGCGAAGACGGCGCCAGCCTGCTACGCCCGCAGGTCGCCATCGGCAAAGCCTGGGGCGCAATCGCCCTGGGCAAAGGCTCACGCCTGCTGGCGCTGGACGCGCAACAGCGCCCGGCGTTTATCGCCGCCCTTAATAGCCTCGGGCAGGGCAGTGTGGTGCCGGCACCGGGTGGTGTGCTGATTCGGGATCAGGCCGGCAATGTGCTGGGAGCGGTGGGGATCAGCGGGGATCTGTCGGATGTGGATGAGCAGTGTGCGATCACTGCGATCGAGGCGCTGGGGTTGACGGCGGATGCGGGGGTAACGGCTTGATTGATGGGTGATTAACAGACCGCTTTCGCGAGCAGGCTCGCTCCCACAGTGGATTGGTGTGCGACGCAGATCCACTGTGGGAGCGAGCCTGCTCGCGAAGGCAATCTATCCGACACATCCAGCTAAAAGTCTGCCACTCCCTCTGGCATTTAAAGGTCTAGCCTTCTGATGCCATCAGCTTGAGAGAGGCAAAGGAATGCCTGATCTATCCGCTTCACATCGCTTACGCCTTGGTCGTTTTGACGAGCCCAACCGAATTTATCTGCTGACCACCAACACACTTGGAAGAAAACCTGTCTTCAACGATGTCGCCTTGGGCAGATTGGTCGTAGCGCAGTTTCGCGCCGCTCAAGATCAAGGTTGTGCCAACTCATTGGCCTGGGTCGTCATGCCAGACCATTTTCATTGGTTGATCGAGTTGCAGCGCGGGTCGCTGAGTGGGCTGATGCAGCGGACTAAATCATTAAGTACTAAATCGGTAAACCTTTGCACTGGTCGTAAGGTCAGCCTTTGGCAGCAAGGCTTTCATGATCGAGCGCTGCGCCGTGAGGAGGATTTGGTGAAGTTAGCTCGGTACATCGTGGCCAACCCATTGCGGGCCGGGTTGGTAGAGCGGCTTGGCGACTATCCGCTGTGGGATGCGATCTGGGTTTGATCTGAAATCAGGTTGCCCCTTTCGCGAGCAGGCTCGCTCCCACAGGGGTTCGCTTTAAACGCAGATTTAGTGATCGCTGAAGATCCACTGTGGGAGCGAGCCTGCTCGCGAAGGGCGCACCACGGTCTACCGATCCGGCTCACACCCTTTAAGCACCAACCGGATAATCGTCTGCGCCGCCGCTTCATAATCGGCCTCATCCAGCTTGGCTTTGCCAGTAATCGCCGTGATCTGCCAGTCAAAGTCGGCATAGGTCTGGGTCGCGGCCCAGATGCTGAACATCAGGTGGTTGGGGTCGATGGCGGCGATCTGGCCGCGGTCGATCCAGGTCTGGATGCAGTCGATGTTGTGCTTGGCCTGGCTGTTGAGTTGTTCGACCAGGTCGGCGCTCAGGTGCGGAGCGCCGTGCATGATTTCACTGGCGAACACCTTGGAAGCGAACGGCAGGTCGCGGGAGATGCGGATTTTCGAGCGGATGTAGCCGCTCAGCACTTCGCTGGGTTCACCTTCAGGGTTGAACGGGGTCGAGGCCTGCAGAATCGGCTCGATGATACTTTCCAGGACCTCGCGGTAGAGGTTTTCCTTGGATTTGAAATAGTAGTAGACGTTGGGCTTGGGCAATCCCGCCTTGGCTGCGATGTCACTGGTTTTGGTCGCAGCGAAGCCCTTGTCGGCAAATTCTTCACTGGCGGCACGCAGGATCAGTTCTTTGTTGCGCTCGCGGATAGTGCTCATAAACCAGGGGGTTCCTTGCCTGTTCTGGCGGTTGCGCATGGTATCACCGGGCTCGCGCGACGCTCAAGAATGCCCCGTGTGGCACTCGGCCGCGCTATGCTGCGCAGCATTCATTCAAGAAGGAAACCTGATTCATGGCAGGAAGCAGTTTGCTGGTGCTGATCGATGACATCGCCGCGGTACTCGACGATGTGGCATTGATGACCAAAATGGCCGCCAAGAAGACCGCCGGCGTGCTCGGCGACGATCTGGCGCTCAATGCCCAGCAGGTCAGCGGTGTGCGGGCCGAGCGGGAAATCCCGGTGGTCTGGGCCGTGGCCAAGGGCTCGTTTCGCAACAAACTGATCCTGGTGCCGTCGGCCTTGGCTATCAGCGCATTCATTCCATGGCTGGTGACGCCGTTGTTGATGATCGGCGGCGCTTACCTGTGTTTCGAAGGCTTCGAGAAACTCGCGCACAAATTCCTGCACAGCAAGGCTGAAGACCAGGCCGAACACGCGGAACTGGTCGAGGCTGTTGCCGATCCAGCGGTCGACCTGGTGGCTTTCGAACAGGACAAGATCAAGGGCGCGGTCCGCACCGACTTCATCCTGTCGGCAGAAATCATCGCCATCACCCTCGGCACCGTGGCAGATGCCTCGCTGACCCAGCAAGTGATCGTGCTCTCGGGCATTGCCATCGTCATGACCATCGGTGTGTATGGCCTGGTGGCGGGCATCGTCAAACTCGACGACCTCGGCTTGTGGCTGACCCAAAAGCCTGGGCAGATGGCGAAAAGCATCGGTGGCGGCATTTTGCGAGCCGCGCCTTACATGATGAAAAGCCTGTCGGTGATCGGTACGGCAGCGATGTTCCTGGTCGGTGGCGGGATTCTCACTCACGGCGTGCCGGTGGTTCATCACTGGATCGAAAGCGTCAGCGCCGGCGCGGGCGGTGCCGGGTTTATCGTGCCGACATTGCTGAACGCGGTGGCGGGGATTGTCGCGGGTGCGGTGGTGTTGGCGGGTGTGATGGTTGCCAGCAAGATCTGGAAAGCGCTGAAAGGCTAAAGCCGAACACTGTCCAAATGTGGGAGCGGGCTTGCTCGCGAAGGCGGTGAAACAGTCGACATCAATGTTGAATGTAATGGCCTCTTCGCGAGCAAGCCCGCTCCCACATTTGAACTTCGACACTCATGAAAAAGGCCATTCGACTCGCATCGAATGGCCTTTTTTTGTTGCCGCCGGATTTACTCGGCGATCTGCAACTTGCGTGCTTCGGTGTACACGAACCGCACTTTCTCGTACTCGAATGGCGAGTTCAGCTGGCCATAACGGAAGTTGGTCTGGTTGCGTTTGTCGATGCCGCGCAGGATCCAGACTTCCGGATGGTTGGAGCTGACTTCAGCGACGTTCAGGTAGTTGATTGCCGACTCGACGGTGAAATCGACCGCCAGGCCGCCGGTGTCGCGGATGTTCGACGGGCCGAGGATCGGCAGGACGAAGTAGGCGCCGCCGGGTACGCCGTAGAAGCCCAGGGTTTGACCGAAGTCTTCGCTCTGGCGCGGCAGGCCCATGGCGGTGGCGGGGTCCCACAGGCCGGCGATGCCGATGGTGGTGTTGAGCAGCAGGCGCGCAGAGGTTTCCATCGAACGCTTGCCCTTGAGCTGCAGCAGGCTGTTCACCAGGTTCGGCACGTCGCCGAGGTTGTTGAAGAAGTTGCTCACGCCGGTGCGCAGGAAGCTTGGCGTGACGTAGCGATAGCCGTCGACTACGGGCAGGAACACCCACTGGTCGAAGCGGTAGTTGAAGTGATAGACCCGGCGGTTCCACTCTTCCAGCGGGTCATAGACGGCCAGCGCGTTGAGCGTCGAGCGTTCGAACTCGCGCTGGTCCAGCCCCGGGTTGAACTTGAGTTTGCTCAGCGGCTCCTTGAAGCCGTCATTGTCGATTACGACAGGGGCGTTGGCCTTGCTGTTGTCGGCATTGGCGACGCCTGCACAGAGTAACGCAGCGATAAGCAGGAGATATTTAGCCACGGAAGAACTCCAGCATGGCGTCGCTGTTGACGCGGTAGTTAAGGTTGCCGCAATGGCCGCCGAGTGGATAAACGGTCAAGCGATCGCCGAAGGTCTTGCGCAGGAAACCGAGGTCGCCAGGGCCCAGGATCACGTCGTCGGCGTTGTGCATCACAGCGATTTTCGGGCTGTCGTGCAGGTAGTCCTTGAGTGCATAAAGACTGACCTGGTCGATCAGTTGCAGCAGGCTGCCACCGTCGGTGCGGGCGCGCCACATCGGGATGACCTGTTCGGTGATGTAGCAGTCGAAGTCGCACTGCAGCGCACGCTTGAGGAACGGCGTAAGGCTGGTGCCTTCGGTGATCGGGAATTTCGGTGGGGTTATCAGGCCGCGACGGTTGATCAGGTCCGAGGTGAAGGCAATGTCGGCCGCCGAGAAGCGGAACGAGGTGCCGATCAGCATGGCCATCTGTTCGTTGGTCAGGTGTTGCTTGGACTGCTGGAAGTCATAAAGCAGGGCATCGTTGAGGTCGATGTAGCCTTTCTGCTGGAAGTAGCGGGTCAGTTTGTTCAACACCAGCTCATAGAACGTGGTGCTGCTGGTGATGCCCTTGACCTCGGTCTGGACCAGCTTGTCGAGGTTGGTGATCGAGGTGTACAGGTTGACCGGCGGGTTGAGCAGCAGGACTTTCTTGAAGTTGAAGCTGCGGCGGGTCTCGTCCAGGTGCGCGACGAAGGCTGCGTCCAGTGCGCCAAGGCTGTAGCCGGTCAGGTAGTAGTCGGTGACCGGCACTTTCGGGTTTTGTGCCCGCACGGCCTGCATCACCCGGTACATGTCTTCGGCGTCTTCCTTGGTGATGCCCGGTGTGGCGAAGCGTGACGCGGCGCTGATGAAGTCGAAGCTGGTCGGCGACGACAGTTGCACCACGTGGTAGCCGGCCTGGTAGTAGAGCTTTTTCAGGTACTCGTTGAGGCTGCTGTCATAGCGCGCGCCGGTACCGGCAATCAGGAAAATCAGCGGGGCGGCTTTGTCTTGGGTGGCGATGCGGTAGGTGAGCTTCTTCACGGGCCAGAAGTTGTCTGGCAATTCGAATGCACGTTCCGGGCGCAGCGTGATGCTGCGGTCGTCCTGATTGATGTCCTCGTCCAGCGGCAACTTCGGACGCAGGTCCGGAGGAGTCGTGGCGATGGTCGCCTCGAACGGGTTGGTCAAGGGGTAGCCATAACTGGCGGCGTCGATATCGACCGCCAGTGCGGACGCACTCAATATAAGGCCGCCAAAGAGGGCGGCGAAGCGCAAGGAACGGAGCATGACTAGATCCCTTAGAAGAAGGTGCCGAATGAAGTTCGCAGGCTATGACCATCGGTGTTGCGCCAAAGTGCCACGCATCGGCACCAAAGAGGCTTATTTCCGGGTAATAGTAGCTGGACGATACACTTTGCAGCGATTTCCTGACCAGTTTTCTGTTACCCGCGTTTGCATCCCGCTGGCAGGGGATTAAGCTGGCCGCCGTTTTCGCCTATTGGAGTGTTTCATGTCCCGCCGTCTGCCCGTGATTTTACTGCTCGTTTTGCTGCCTTTATGGCTGGCCGCCAGTTACGGCGCGCGTTATGGCTTCATGGAGGATGCGCAGTGGGTCGGCCTCTGCGTGGACGAGGCGAGCCGTTGGGAATGTGGGGTGCGCTCGAACCTGGGCCTGATGATTCACTTTGCCGTGTTGGGTTGGGCGGCGATCGCAGCAGCGGTGATCGGCTTTGTCCTGCCGGGCCGGGCAGGGTGGTGGCTGGCGGTGCTGGCGCTGGTGTTCGGGTTTCCGGCGTTGGCGTTGTACAACACGACTTTGGCGGTGTTTGCGGTGGTGATTGCGGGGCTTCGGTTGGTCCGGGCGTCTCGTAGCGCCTGATAAATCGCCTTCGCGAGCAGGCTCGCTCCCACAGTAGATCTTCAGTGAACACAAAGTCTGTGTAATACAAAGATTCAAAGTGGGAGCGAGCCTGCTCGCGAAGAGGCCGGCAGGTTCGCTAAAGATCAGCCCTTGCGAACCCGCAAACTGCGCCACAACGCAGCAACCATCAGCACACTCACCAGCGCCCAGCCCCAGGCCTGCTGGTTCTGCAAACCTTCACGGAACAGCTGCGGCGCAATGCCTGCACCAATGATGAAGGTCAGCAACGCAATCTCCCGACGCGGCACGCTCACCGGACGGCACAGGTAAACCAGTGCCGGCAGGATGAATGCCATGCTCGGGAAGCTGCGATAACGCGGATCGAACACCAGTTCCAGCATCATCACCGCCGCGGCAAACCCCGCCGTCGCGAGCAACCAGCCAGCCCGACGTTCCAGCACATTGAATGCCCGTTCACGCCAACCGGTGCGAGCGCTCAACGTCAGCGCGGCGTGGGCCAGCACCAACAGGTTCAACGCCGTCAGCAGCGCCACCCACAACCATTCGCTGGCAAACCGCGTGGTGACGCGAGCCAGATCACCCCAAGCACCAATCGAGCACGCCGCCAATGCGCCGAGCAGTGGCAGCACCAGCGCCGCGCGAGTGCTGCGAACGCGGCCGCCGAGCATCAGCGTCGCAAGAAAGATCACGCCGCCCACGGCCAGCCATTGCGACCAGTAAGGTACGTTCGACACCGGTCCTGCCAGCACGCCTTTGTCCTGACGATCCGCGTCAAACAGCCCCCAGTACCCACCGACCGCACCTTCGCTGGCACGCTTCCACGGTTGGTCGAACGCTTCGATCAGGTTGTAGTGCCAGCCTTGTTGCTCGGCCATGATCACAAAAGAACGAATAAACTTGGCTTCATTGACCCGGCTCGGCAGGGCGGTTTCACGTTGACGGCCTTCGCTCGGCCAGCCGGTTTCGCCAATCATCACGTCCTTGGGCGCGAATTTGTTGCCGAACACCTGACGCACTTCCGCCACATGTTGCAGGGCCGCGTCGATGTTCGAGGGATCATCTTCCCAGTACGGCAGCAAATGGATGGTCAGGAAATCCACTGCCGGGGCGATTTCCGGGTGCTTGAGCCAGAACTCCCAGACGTCGGCGTAAGTGACAGGCTGTTTGACCTGGCTTTTGACCTTGTTAATAAGCTTGGCCAGTTGCGCGCCCGTGACCTCTTTACGCAGCAGGGTCTCGTTACCGACGATGACCGAGGTCACCACGTCGGCGTTGGCATTCGCCGAGGCGATCAGCAGGTCGACCTCTTTCTCGGTATCGACCGGGTTGCTGTTGACCCAGGCACCGATCATCAACTTCAGGCCATGCTTGCGCGCCAGATCCGGCAGTGCCTCAAGGCCGGTCATGGAGTAGGTACGGATGCATTCGAAACTTTTGGCCAGCAACGCGAGGTCGGCGTCCATGCGCTCCGGGCGCAATTTGAACGGTTGATCGAACGGCGATTGGTCCTTGTCGAACGGGGTGTAGGAGGCGCATTGCAGCTTGTGCGTCGCGCTGGCCAAGTCCGGCAGGATCACCGGTTTGCCGAGGCCGTACCAGAAGCCGCCGAAGGCAAACAGCCCGAGAAGACAGGCGAATAGATAAGCAAAAAAAGGAAAGCGTGATGTCGCGGGCATGGTCAGGCCGTCTGGGAGCAAAGCCGCGCATGTTACCTGCATTTGCCCCGGGTCAGGAGGCCTGCATAATTTTGATATGCAAAGTTCGGGCGGACTGGTGGGGGCGTTTGCGCCGCTCGAGATTAATGGCGTTCTGATGTCGTTTCTCGATGCCTTGAGGTCGCTGACAGAGCAGGTCGCGGTTGTCGTCAGGTTGATTATCGACGCATCAGTGCACCCATAGATAAATCACGCTGATGGTCGAACGAGTTTGCGGTGGGCGTGATGGGGGCGCTGTGCACCATAACAATACGTTGACGCGACTCGGCATCCGTCGAGCGCAGCACTTTCGGGGAAGTAACGATGAAGATGCGACGACTTTTAGGTGCAGGTGCCGCTCTGGTGCTTGCGATTGGCTCCACAATGGCCAGCGCCGAGAGCAAGACCCTGAGCATCGGTTACGTTGACGGTTGGTCCGACAGCGTCGCGACCACGCACGTAGCGGCCGAAGTGATCAAACAGAAACTCGGTTATGACGTGAAGCTGCAAGCCGTCGCCACCGGGATCATGTGGCAAGGCGTGGCCACCGGCAAACTCGACGCCATGCTGTCGGCCTGGCTGCCAGTGACGCACGGTGATTACTGGGCCAAGAACAAGGACCAGGTCGTCGATTACGGTCCGAACTTCAAAGATGCAAAAATCGGTTTGATCGTGCCGGAGTACGTCAAGGCCAAAACCGTCGGCGATCTGAAAACCGATGACAGCTTCAAAAACCGCATCGTCGGCATCGACGCCGGTTCAGGCGTGATGCTCAAGACCGAACAGGCAATCAAGGACTACGATCTGACCGGGTATCAACTCAAGGCCAGTTCCGGCGCCGGCATGATTGCCGAGCTGACCCGTGCCGAGAAGAAAAACGAATCCATTGCCGTGACCGGTTGGGTACCGCACTGGATGTTCGCGAAGTGGAAACTGCGTTTCCTGGACGATCCAAAAGGCGTTTATGGCGCTGCTGAAACTGTAAACAGCATCGGCAGTAAAGAACTCGCCACCAAGGCACCGGAAGTGGCCAAGTTCCTGAAGAACTTCCAGTGGGCGTCGAAAGACGAAATCGGCGAAGTCATGTTGGCGATCCAGGACGGCGCCAAGCCGGAAGCTGCAGCGAAAGATTGGGTGGCCAAACATCCGGAGCGTGTGGCCGAGTGGACCAAATAATTTAAGCTGACGCGTCTGGTCAGCACCTCTGAAGGCCGCTTGGCATAACCGCCAAGCGGCCTTTTGCGTTTCCTGATGGAAGTGACTGCTGGAAAATGGCGATTCTGTCATGTCGTTCTAATACTAAGGTCGTCTGGAACCTGTTCCGCAGCCGCATAGAGTGGATAACGTTCCAACTTTAATCTGTGCTGCGAGGATAAAAACAATGAACGACAGCATTTACCTCTCGATTCAAAACAGCCCGCGCTTCAAGGAGCTGGTTAGCAAGCGAGAAAAGTTCGCCTGGATTCTTTCGGCGATCATGCTTGGGCTTTACTCCGGATTCATCCTTTTGATTGCTTACGGGCCGCATGTACTGGGGGCGAAAATCGGCCCTGAGTCTTCGATTACCTGGGGGATACCGATTGGTGTCGGGCTGATTCTCTCGGCCTTTATCCTGACTGCAATCTACGTACGACGCGCCAATGGCGAATTCGACGACCTGAACAATGCGATTCTCAAGGAGGCTCAGCAATGATCCGGCGTCTGATGGCTCTATTGAGCATTGCGGCTTTTGCGCCGGGTGCGTGGGCGGCTGAAGCCCTGACGGGTGAAGTGCATAAACAACCGCTCAACGTTTCCGCGATCCTGATGTTCGTGGCGTTTGTCGGTTTGACCCTGTGCATCACTTACTGGGCTTCCAAACGCAACAACTCGGCCGCTGACTACTATGCGGCGGGCGGCAAGATCACCGGTTTCCAGAACGGTCTGGCGATTGCCGGTGACTATATGTCCGCGGCGTCCTTCCTGGGTATTTCCGCCCTGGTGTTCACCTCCGGCTACGATGGCCTGATCTACTCGATCGGCTTCCTGGTGGGCTGGCCGATCATTCTGTTCCTGATCGCCGAGCGCCTGCGTAACCTGGGCAAATACACTTTTGCCGACGTGGCGTCCTACCGCCTCGGGCAAACCCAGATCCGCACGCTGTCCGCTTGTGGTTCGCTGGTGGTGGTGGCGTTCTACCTGATCGCGCAAATGGTCGGTGCCGGCAAGCTGATCCAGCTGCTGTTCGGTCTCGACTACTACGTTGCGGTGATCCTGGTCGGTATCCTGATGTGCATGTATGTGTTGTTCGGCGGCATGCTGGCGACCACTTGGGTGCAGATCATCAAGGCTGTGCTGTTGCTGTCCGGTGCCTCGTTCATGGCGCTGATGGTGATGAAGCACGTTAACTTCGACTTCAACATGCTGTTCTCCGAGGCGATCAAGGTTCACCCTAAAGGTGAAGCGATCATGAGCCCCGGCGGTCTGGTGAAAGACCCGATCTCGGCGTTCTCCTTAGGCCTGGCACTGATGTTCGGTACCGCTGGCCTGCCGCACATTCTGATGCGCTTCTTCACCGTGAGTGACGCAAAAGAAGCGCGCAAGAGCGTGCTGTATGCAACCGGCTTCATTGGTTACTTCTACATCCTGACCTTCATCATCGGCTTCGGCGCGATCCTGCTGGTCAGCACCAACCCGGCTTTCAAAGATGCGGCGGGCGCACTGTTGGGCGGCAACAACATGGCGGCGGTGCACCTGGCCAACGCGGTGGGCGGCAGTATTTTCCTGGGCTTCATCTCGGCGGTCGCGTTTGCAACCATCCTGGCGGTAGTGGCTGGCCTGACGCTGGCAGGTGCTACGGCGGTGTCTCACGACCTGTACGCCAGCGTGATCAAGAAGGGCAAGGCCAACGACAAGGATGAAATCCGCGTCTCGAAGATCACCACCATCGCCCTGGGCGTGTTGGCGATCGGCCTGGGCATTCTGTTCGAAAGCCAGAACATCGCGTTCATGGTGGGCCTGGCGTTCTCCATCGCGGCGAGCTGTAATTTCCCGGTGCTGCTGCTTTCCATGTACTGGAAGAAGCTGACCACGCGCGGTGCGATGATTGGCGGCTGGTTGGGGCTGATCAGTGCTGTTGGCTTGATGATCCTTGGGCCAACCATCTGGGTGCAGATCCTGCATCACGAGAAGGCGATCTTCCCGTATGAATACCCGGCGTTGTTCTCGATGGCGATTGCCTTTGTCGGTATCTGGTTCTTCTCGATCACTGACAAGTCGACTGCGGCAGATAACGAGCGCGCACTGTTCTTCCCTCAGTTTGTGCGTTCGCAGACAGGGTTGGGGTCGAGTGGGGCGGTTTCCCACTAAGGCTTCAGGTTTGGTTGTGTAAGTTGCGTTAAACAGAAATGCCCCGGTCGAGAGATCGGGGCATTTTTGTTTGTCTGCTGGTTAGGTATGTGTTGCCGGGGCTGACGCCTTCGCGAGCAGGCTCGCTCCTACAGGGGTTATGTGTGCGACGCCTGGCCCCTATAGGAGTGAGCCTGCTCGCGATGACGATAGTGCAGGCACAAACAAAAACGGCCTCTATATAAATAGAGGCCGTTTCCGGTGCAGCTAAGACGTTATCGCAAGACAGGTCTTATTTGCGGTCTTCCAGCTTGGTGATGTCACGCGACTCGTAGCCGGTGTACAGCTGGCGCGGGCGGCCAATCTTGTACGGGCTGGAGAGCATTTCTTTCCAGTGGGAGATCCAGCCGACAGTCCGCGCCAGGGCGAAGATCACGGTGAACATGCTGGTTGGAATGCCGATCGCCTTGAGGATGATCCCCGAGTAGAAGTCGACGTTCGGGTACAGCGAGCGCTCGATGAAGTACGGGTCGGTCAGTGCGATCTCTTCCAGGCGCATGGCCAGTTCGAGTTGCGGATCGTTGTTGATGCCCAGTTCTTTCAGTACTTCGTCGCAGGTCTGCTTCATGACGGTAGCGCGTGGGTCGCGGTTTTTGTAAACCCGGTGACCGAAGCCCATCAGTTTGAACGGATCGTTCTTGTCCTTGGCCTTGGCGATGTACTTGTCGATGTTCGAGACATCGCCAATTTCATCGAGCATGGTCAGAACGGCTTCGTTCGCACCGCCGTGGGCAGGACCCCACAGTGCAGCGATACCGGCGGCGATACAGGCGAACGGGTTGGCACCCGAAGAACCGGCCAGACGAACGGTAGACGTCGATGCGTTCTGCTCGTGGTCGGCATGGAGGATGAAGATCCGGTCCATGGCCTTGGCGAGCACCGGGCTGATCGGTTTGATCTCGCACGGGGTGTTGAACATCATGTGCAGGAAGTTTTCCGCGTACGTCAGGTCGTTGCGCGGGTACATCATGGGTTGGCCCATGGAGTACTTGTAAACCATCGCTGCCAGGGTCGGCATCTTGGCAACCAGGCGGATCGCGGAGATTTCGCGATGCTGCGGGTTATTGATGTCGAGGGAGTCGTGGTAGAAGGCCGAGAGGGCGCCGACTACACCGCACATGACGGCCATCGGGTGGGCGTCGCGACGGAAGCCGTTGAAGAAGGTCTTCAGCTGCTCGTGAACCATGGTGTGGTTCTTCACGGTGCTGACGAACTGGGCCTTCTGTTCTGCGGTCGGCAATTCGCCGTTGAGCAGCAGATAGCAGGTTTCCAGGTAGTCCGACTTTTCAGCCAGCTGTTCGATCGGGTAGCCGCGGTGCAACAGAATGCCGTTGTCGCCGTCGATATAGGTGATCTTCGACTCGCAGGAAGCTGTCGACATGAAACCAGGGTCAAAGGTGAAACGGCCCGTGGCCGTCAGGCCCCGAACATCGATAACATCGGGACCAACGGTGCCGGTTAAAATGGGCAGCTCGACGGGGGCTGCGCCCTCGATGATCAACTGCGCTTTTTTGTCAGCCATGTGGCCTCCTATTTATGCTTGAAATCATCAGACAGACCCCCCACGCAGGGCCCGCACCACTATAGTGAGATAAATTCGAATGTCAATTTGCCTAAAGTCTTGCTCCAGAAGGCTTTAACCGGACTTTTTCCTCGAAATTGACTGCCATTTACGCCTTTTATCCAACTTGTGCAATCAGCTATTAGGGGAAGGTGAACGCGTTGTCATTAGTAGCCTAACTGTCTATACTCGGCCTCCGACCGCCAGGGGCTTTTGGGCCTGCTTTATTGGGGGTCGCACTCCCTGGGTGGTGGGTACCTGACCAGTGCACTCCCCAACAACTTTGCCCTGATTGTTAGGGGCTCTTCAGTGTGAAAAAAAGCCGTGAATAGCCAACGACCTGTAAACCTAGACCTAAGGACCATCAAACTCCCAGTCACTGCTTACACGTCCATTCTTCACCGAATCTCCGGTGTCATCCTCTTTGTCAGCCTGGCCATCATGCTTTATGCATTGGACAAGTCGCTGAGCTCCGAGGAAGGCTTCGGTCAGGTGAAAGCGTGTCTGACCAGTCCGCTAGCCAAGCTAGTGATTTGGGGAATCCTGTCCGCCTTGCTGTATCACCTGGTAGCCGGTGTGCGCCATTTGATCATGGACATGGGCATCGGCGAGTCGCTTGAAGGCGGCAAACTGGGCTCGAAAATCGTTATCGCCGTTTCCGTGGTGGTAATCGTTCTGGCAGGAGTTTGGATATGGTAACTAACGTCACGAACCTGTCGCGTTCGGGCCTCTATGACTGGATGGCACAACGTGTGTCTGCGGTCGTTCTCGCGGCTTATTTCATTTTCCTGATCGGATACGTCGTTGCCCATCCTGGCATCGGCTACGCCCAATGGCATGAACTGTTCGCAAGCAACTGGATGCGTATTTTCAGTCTCCTGGCTCTCGTTGCCCTCGGCGCTCACGCCTGGGTCGGCATGTGGACCATCGCGACCGACTACCTGACGCCAATGGCGTTCGGCAAGTCCGCGACTGCAATACGTTTCCTCTTCCAGGCAGTATGCGGCGTCGCGATGTTCGCGTACTTCGTCTGGGGTGTGCAGATTCTTTGGGGTATCTGATTCATGTCTACTACAGTTAATACGCTTTCGTTCGACGCCATCATCATTGGCGGCGGCGGTGCTGGCATGCGCGCTGCGCTGCAGCTGGCACAAGGTGGTCACAAGACTGCCGTAGTTACCAAGGTTTTCCCGACTCGTTCGCACACTGTATCCGCCCAGGGTGGCATCACCTGCGCCATCGCCTCGGCAGATCCGAACGATGACTGGCGCTGGCACATGTACGATACCGTCAAGGGTTCCGACTACATCGGTGACCAGGACGCTATCGAATACATGTGTTCCGTAGGCCCGGAAGCGGTCTTCGAGCTCGAGCACATGGGCTTGCCGTTCTCCCGTACCGAACAGGGCCGCATCTACCAGCGTCCGTTCGGCGGTCAGTCGAAAGACTTCGGTAAAGGTGGCCAGGCTGCCCGTACGTGCGCTGCTGCCGACCGTACCGGTCACGCGCTGCTGCACACCCTGTACCAGGCCAACCTGAAGGCCGGCACCGTATTCCTCAACGAATACTACGGCGTCGACCTGGTGAAGAACGAAGACGGCGCCTTTGTCGGCATGATCGTCATCTGCATCGAAACCGGCGAAACCTCCTACGTCCGCGCTAACGCCACCGTTCTGGCGACTGGCGGTGCAGGTCGTATCTACTCGTCCACCACCAATGCCCTGATCAACACCGGTGACGGCGTCGGCATGGCTCTGCGTGCTGGCGTGCCGGTACAAGACATCGAAATGTGGCAGTTCCACCCAACCGGCATCGCCGGCGCCGGTGTACTGGTTACTGAAGGCTGCCGCGGTGAAGGCGGTTACCTGATCAACAAGCACGGCGAGCGTTTCATGGAGCGTTATGCTCCGAACGCCAAAGACCTTGCTGGTCGTGACGTAGTTGCCCGTTCGATGGTTAAGGAAATCATCGCCGGCAACGGTTGCGGTCCGGATGGCGACCACGTAATGCTGAAACTCGATCACCTCGGTGAAGAAGTTCTGCACAGCCGTCTGCCAGGCATCATGGAACTGTCCAAGACCTTCGCTCACGTCGATCCAGCCGTGGCGCCGATTCCGGTCGTTCCAACCTGCCACTATATGATGGGCGGCGTTGCCACCAACATTCATGGCCAGGCAATCACCCAGGACGCCGAAGGCGTAGACCAGATCATTCCTGGCCTGTTCGCTGTAGGCGAAGTGGCGTGCGTATCGGTTCACGGTGCCAACCGTCTGGGCGGCAACTCGCTGCTCGACCTGGTGGTATTCGGTCGCGCCGCCGGCCTGTTCCTGGAACAGACCCTGAAAGAAGGCGTCGACTACGCTCGCCCTCGCCAGTCCGACATCGACGCAGCCCTGGCTCGTCTCGATGGCCTGAACTCGCGTACCGAAGGTGAAGACGTCGCTACCCTGCGTAAAGAACTGCAAAGCTGCATGCAGAACTACTTCGGTGTGTTCCGTACCGGCGAATACATGCAGAAGGGTATCGCCCAGCTCGCTGACCTGCGTGGCCGTATCGCCAACGTCAAGATCAACGACAAGAGCCAGGCGTTCAACACCGCTCGTATCGAAGCGCTGGAACTGCAGAACCTGCTGGAAGTGGCCGAAGCCACTGCCATCGCTGCAGAGATCCGCAAAGAGTCCCGCGGCGCTCACGCCCGTGAAGACTACGAAGACCGCGACGACGAAAACTGGCTGTGCCACACCCTGTACTTCCCGGGTGACAAGCGCGTAACCAAGCGTGCTGTGAACTTCTCGCCGAAGACTGTTCCGACTTTTGAACCTAAGATTCGGACTTATTAAGGGTGGCCGCCATGTTGCAAGTCAGTGTTTATCGCTACAACCCTGATCAGGACGCCGCGCCGTTCATGCAGGAATTCCAGGTCGATACCGGTGGTAAAGACCTGATGGTGCTGGACGTACTGGCCCTGATCAAAGAGCAGGACGAAGGATTCTCCTATCGTCGCTCTTGCCGTGAAGGTGTTTGCGGTTCCGACGGCATGAACATCAACGGCAAAAACGGTCTGGCCTGCGTCACGCCGCTGTCTTCTGTCGTAAAAGGTAACAAGCTGATCGTTCGTCCGCTGCCAGGTTTGCCGGTTATCCGTGACCTGGTCGTCGATATGAGCATCTTCTACAAGCAATACGAGAAGGTTAAGCCATACCTGCAGAACGACACGCCGGCTCCGGCCATCGAGCGTCTGCAGACCCCTGAAGAGCGTGAAAAGCTTGACGGTCTGTACGAGTGCATCCTGTGCGCTTGCTGCTCGACTTCTTGCCCGTCCTTCTGGTGGAACCCGGACAAGTTCCTGGGTCCAGCTGCTCTGCTGCAAGCGTATCGCTTCCTGGCAGACAGCCGCGACACCAAGACTGCCGAGCGTCTGGCTTCGCTGGATGACCCGTTCAGCGTATTCCGCTGCCGCGGGATCATGAACTGCGTCAACGTCTGTCCGAAAGGCCTGAACCCGACTAAGGCCATCGGTCACGTACGTAACATGCTGCTGCAAAGCGGCGTGTGATTCAGCTGCTGTAACTGCAAGACCGTTGTACCGAAGATGCTACGGCGCAGGCTTCAACCGGCGCCGTAGTCTTAACCTGAGCAGCAGCCCATAAAGCTGCGGCTCTTATTTTGAAGAAATGAGACAAGCAGGGGCATCCGGGCTGGTACCCGGACTATCAGCGTGATCCTAAGTGGCTTGTTTTGGTCGCTGCATTCGGACTTCTGCAAGTTTGCTCGGTGTCGACGCCGGTGGTGTTCCCCTAACCGAGGGTGACCAAGCATGCAAGAAAGCGTGATGCAGCGCATGTGGAACAGCGCCTACCTATCCGGTAGTAACGCTGCCTATGTGGAAGAGCTCTACGAGCTCTACCTGCACGACCCTAACGCTGTGCCAGAAGAGTGGCGCACCTACTTTCAGAAGTTGCCGGCTGACGGCAACACTGCCACCGATGTTTCGCACTCCACAATTCGCGATCATTTCGTCTTGCTGGCAAAGAACCAGCGCCGCGCACAACCGGTTTCCGCCGGCAGCGTGAGCAGTGAGCACGAGAAGAAGCAAGTTGAAGTACTGCGATTGATCCAGGCCTACCGTATGCGTGGCCACCAGGCAGCCCAGCTTGATCCGCTGGGGCTGTGGCAGCGTCCTGCACCTGCAGACCTGTCAATCAATCATTACGGCTTGACCAATGCCGATCTTGATACGACCTACCGTGCCGGCGACCTGTTCATCGGCAAAGAGGAGGCGAGCCTACGCGAAATTCACGAAGCGTTGCAGCAGACATATTGCCGCACCATCGGCGCTGAATTTACGCATATCACCGATTCCGAGCAGCGCCAGTGGTTCCAGCAGCGTCTGGAAAGCGTACGCGGCCGTCCGACTTACTCCGCCGACATCAAGAGCCACCTGCTCGAGCGCGTCACCGCCGGCGAAGGTCTGGAAAAATACCTGGGCACCAAATACCCGGGTACCAAGCGTTTCGGTCTGGAAGGCGGCGAGAGCCTGATTCCGATGCTCGACGAGCTGATCCAGCGTTCCGGTTCCTACGGCACCAAGGAAATCGTCATCGGCATGGCCCACCGTGGTCGTCTGAACGTATTGGTCAACACCTTCGGCAAGAACCCGCGCGAGCTGTTCGACGAGTTCGAAGGCAAGAAGAAGGTCGAGCTGGGTTCCGGTGACGTTAAATACCACCAGGGCTTCTCGTCCAACGTGATGACCGCCGGCGGTGAAGTTCACTTGGCCATGGCGTTCAACCCGTCCCACCTGGAAATCGTTTCCCCGGTGGTCGAAGGTTCGGTTCGCGCCCGTCAGGATCGTCGTAACGACCCTACCGGTGAGAAGGTTCTGCCGATCTCCATCCACGGTGACGCTGCATTCGCAGGTCAGGGCGTGGTCATGGAAACCTTCCAGATGTCGCAGACCCGCGGTTTCAAGACCGGCGGTACTGTTCACATCGTGATCAACAACCAGGTCGGTTTCACCATCAGCAACCCGCTGGACTCGCGCTCCACCGAGTACGCGACCGACGTTGCGAAAATGATCCAGGCGCCGATCCTCCATGTGAATGGTGATGATCCGGAAGCCGTATTGTTCGTGACCCAGCTGGCCATCGACTACCGCATGCAGTTCAAGCGTGACGTGGTAATCGACCTGGTCTGCTACCGTCGTCGTGGCCACAACGAGGCCGACGAGCCAAGCGGCACCCAGCCGATCATGTATCAGCAGATCACCAAGCAGCGCACCACCCGTGAGCTGTATGCCGATCGTCTGACTCAGGGCGGCGTGCTGGACGCAGAGCGTGTTCAGGCGAAAGTCGATGAATACCGCAATGCGCTGGACAACGGTCTGCATGTTGTAAAAAGCCTGGTCAAAGAGCCGAACAAAGAGTTGTTCGTGGACTGGCGTCCGTATCTGGGCCACGCCTGGACCGCACGTCACGACACTCGCTTCGATCTGAAAACCTTGCAGGAACTGTCCGCCAAGCTGCTGGAAATTCCGGAAGGCTTCGTGGTTCAGCGCCAGGTCGCGAAAATCTACGAAGACCGTCAGAAAATGCAAGCCGGCGGCCTGCCGATCAACTGGGGTTACGCCGAAACCATGGCGTACGCGACCCTGGCGTTCGAAGGTCACCCGATTCGCATGACGGGTCAGGACATCGGTCGCGGTACGTTCTCGCACCGTCACGCTGTCTTGCACAACCAGAAAGACGCGGGTACCTACGTCCCGCTGCAAAACCTGTACAAGGGCCAGCCACGTTTCGACCTGTACGATTCGTTCCTGTCCGAAGAAGCCGTGCTGGCGTTCGAATACGGTTACTCGACCACCACGCCTGAGGCGCTGGTGATCTGGGAAGCCCAGTTCGGCGACTTCGCCAACGGTGCCCAGGTGGTTATCGACCAGTTCATCACCAGTGGCGAGCACAAGTGGGGCCGTCTCTGCGGTCTGACCATGCTGCTGCCGCACGGTTATGAAGGTCAGGGTCCGGAGCACTCGTCGGCGCGTCTGGAGCGTTACCTGCAACTGTGCGCCGAGCACAACATTCAGGTAGCCGTACCGACCACGCCGGCTCAGATCTACCACTTGCTGCGTCGTCAGGTGATTCGCCCGCTGCGCAAGCCATTGATCGTTCTGACTCCGAAGTCGCTGCTGCGTCACAAACTGGCTATTTCGACCCTGGAAGATCTGGCCGAAGGTTCGTTCCAGACCGTGATCCCGGAAATCGATGCCCAAGACCCGTCCAAGGTCGAGCGCATTGTTCTGTGTAGCGGCAAGGTCTACTACGACCTGCTGGAAAAACGCCGTGCCGAAGGTCGTGACGACATCGCCGTCGTGCGTATCGAGCAGTTGTACCCATTCCCTGAGGACGACTTGAAAGAAGTCCTGGCTCCTTACACCAACGCCAAACATGCCGTCTGGTGTCAGGAAGAGCCGATGAACCAGGGTGCCTGGTACTGCAGCCAACACCACTTGCGTCGTAGCATCAGCAATCTCAACAAGTCTCTCGTACTCGAGTACGCGGGTCGTGAGGCTTCTGCTGCACCTGCTTGTGGTTATGCGTCGATGCACGCTGAGCAGCAGGAAAAACTGCTGCAAGACGCCTTTACTGTTTAACGCCTTCGCGCACCTGAAACCGAATTTAAGGACCCACAGATAATGGCTATCGAAATCAAAGCCCCCACCTTCCCGGAATCGGTTGCCGATGGCACCGTTGCCACTTGGCACAAGCAACCGGGCGACGCTGTAAAGCGTGACGACCTGATCGTCGACATCGAAACCGACAAGGTTGTGCTGGAAGTGTTGGCGACTGCTGACGGCGTACTGGGCGCTATCGTCAAGAACGAAGGCGACACCGTTCTGTCCGACGAAGTCCTGGGCTCCATCGAAGCGGGCGGCGCTGCTGCTGCCCCGGCTGCCGCTGCTGCTCCGGCCGCTGCACAAGCTGCTGCTCCAGCCGCTGAAGGCGAAGACGATCCTGTTGCTGCACCGGCTGCTCGCAAGCTGGCTGAAGAAAACGGCATCAACATCGCTTCCGTTGCCGGTACCGGCAAAGGCGGTCGTGTGACCAAGGAAGACGTGGTTGCAGCGGTTGCTGCCAAGAAAGCCGCTCCGGCTGCCGCGCCTGCCAAGGCTGCTGCTCCTGCTGCCGCTGCTCCTGTGTTCGCCGCTGGCGACCGCATCGAGAAGCGCGTTCCGATGACCCGCGTTCGCGCTACCGTGGCCAAGCGTCTGGTAGAAGCTCAGTCGAACATGGCGATGCTGACCACTTTCAACGAAGTCGACATGACCGAAGTCATGGCCCTGCGTTCGAAGTACAAGGACCTGTTCGAGAAGTCCCACAACGGCGTACGCCTGGGCTTCATGTCGTTCTTCGTGAAAGCGGCCACCGAAGCGCTGAAACGCTTCCCGGCTGTCAACGCCTCGATCGACGGTGCTGACATCGTTTACCACGGCTACGCCGACGTTGGTGTTGCTGTTTCCAGCGACCGTGGCCTGGTGGTACCGGTTCTGCGTAACGCCGAACTGATGAGCCTGGCTGAAATCGAAGGCGGCATCGCTACCTTCGGCAAGAAAGCCCGTGACGGCAAACTGTCGATGGACGAAATGACCGGCGGCACGTTCACCATCACCAACGGTGGTACCTTCGGTTCGATGATGTCGACCCCGATCGTCAACCCGCCGCAAGCGGCTATCCTGGGCATGCACAACATTCTGCAGCGCCCGATGGCGATCAACGGTCAGGTCGTTATCCGTCCGATGATGTACCTGGCTCTGTCCTACGATCACCGTCTGATCGATGGCAAAGAAGCTGTGACCTTCCTGGTTACCATCAAGAACCTGCTGGAAGATCCGGCTCGTTTGTTGCTGGATATCTGATAGAAGCGGCCGCAGGTTTCAAGCTCCAGTCTGCACGAAAGGGCAGTCTGGCTTGAGGCTTGCGGCTTCAAGCTTGCAAAAAAGAGGATTTTTTGAATGTCGCAGAAATTTGACGTAGTAGTGATCGGCGCGGGCCCTGGCGGCTACGTAGCTGCCATCAAAGCAGCTCAGCTGGGTCTCACCACCGCCTGCATCGAGAAGTACACCGACAAAGAGGGCAAACTGGCCCTCGGCGGTACTTGCCTGAACGTCGGCTGCATTCCATCCAAGGCGCTGCTGGACAGCTCCTGGAAATACAAGGAAGCCAAAGAAGGCTTCGCGATCCACGGTATCAATCACGCTGGCGTGACCATGGACGTGGCGGCCATGGTTGGCCGTAAAGCCAACATCGTCAAAGGCCTGACCTCGGGTGTTGCCACCCTGTTCAAAGCCAACGGTGTGACCTCCATCGAGGGTCACGGCAAGCTGCTGGCCGGCAAGAAAGTCGAAGTTACCAAGCCTGACGGTTCGGTAGAAATCATTGAAGCCGAGAACGTGATCCTGGCTCCAGGCTCGCGTCCGATCGACATTCCGCCAGCTCCGGTTGACCAGAATGTGATCGTCGATTCGACTGGCGCGCTGGAATTCCAGTCCGTGCCTAAGCGTCTGGGCGTGATCGGCGCTGGCGTTATCGGTCTGGAACTGGGTTCGGTCTGGTCCCGCCTGGGCGCAGAAGTGACCGTTCTCGAAGCGCTGGACACCTTCCTGATGGCCGCTGACGCTGCCGTTTCCAAGGAAGCGCTGAAAACCCTGACCAAACAGGGTCTGGACATCAAGCTGGGCGCTCGTGTGACCGGTTCCAAAGTGAACGGCGACGAAGTTGTCGTGAACTACACCGATGCCAACGGCGAACAGACCATCACTTTCGACAAGCTGATCGTAGCCGTTGGTCGCCGTCCGGTGACCACTGATCTGCTGTCCGCTGATTGCGGCGTGACCCTGGACGAGCGCGGTTTCGTGCACGTTGATGATCACTGCGCCACCACCGTACCGGGCGTCTACGCCATTGGTGACGTGGTTCGCGGCATGATGCTGGCACACAAGGCCTCGGAAGAGGGCATCATGGTCGTCGAGCGCATCAAGGGCCACAAAGCCCAGATGAACTATGATTTGATCCCTTCGGTTATTTATACTCACCCGGAAATCGCGTGGGTGGGTAAAACCGAGCAGGCCTTGAAGGCTGAAGGCGTTGAAGTTAACGTTGGCACCTTCCCGTTCGCAGCCAGTGGCCGTGCCATGGCAGCCAACGACACCGGCGGTTTCGTCAAAGTCATCGCCGATGCCAAGACTGACCGCGTATTGGGCGTCCACGTGATTGGCCCGAGCGCTGCAGAACTGGTTCAGCAGGGCGCGATCGGCATGGAATTCGGCACCAGCGCTGAAGACCTGGGCATGATGGTTTTCTCCCATCCGACCCTGTCTGAAGCCTTGCACGAAGCTGCTCTGGCAGTGAATGGCGGCGCCATTCACATCGCCAACCGCAAGAAGCGTTAAGAGACAATAAGAAACCACGGCGGTATGGCCCGTCGTGAGCCTTGCATGCAAGACTCACCGCGGAATATCCGCTGGACGCAGTCTTGCGTAGTTGCACCGGTTGTCCGGAAAGGCTACGCAAGCAGCAGTCACAGGTGGTGCGGCACTTGAACAAGTGCAGCACCGAATGCGCAGTACCTAACGAAGACGGTAATAAGCATGAATCTTCACGAGTATCAGGGTAAGCAGCTGTTCGCTGAATACGGCCTGCCAGTTTCCACCGGTTACGCAGTAGACACCCCGGAAGCAGCAGCAGAAGCTTGCGACAAAATCGGCGGCACCGAGTGGGTTGTCAAAGCCCAGGTCCACGCTGGTGGTCGCGGTAAAGCGGGCGGCGTCAAGCTGGTTCGCAGCAAAGAAGACGCTAAGGCATTCGCACAGCAGTGGCTGGGCAAGCGTCTGGTGACTTACCAGACTGACGCCAATGGTCAGCCAGTCACCAAGATCCTGGTTGAATCGTGCACTGATATCGCTAAAGAGCTGTACCTGGGCGCTGTCGTTGACCGTTCGAGCCGTCGTATCGTGTTCATGGCTTCCACCGAAGGTGGCGTGGACATCGAGAAAATCGCTCACGACACTCCAGAAAAAATTCTGAAGGCCACTATCGATCCACTGGTTGGCGCTCAGCCATTCCAGGGTCGCGAGCTGGCATTCCAGTTGGGTCTGGAAGGCAAGCAAGTTGCTCAGTTCGCCAAGATCTTCGTAGGTCTGGCCAAGCTGTTCAAGGATCACGACCTGGCTCTGCTGGAAGTGAACCCGCTGGTGATCAAGGCTGACGGCGATCTGCATTGCCTCGACGCCAAGATCAACATCGACGCCAACGCCATGTACCGTCAGCCTAAGCTGAAGACTTTCCACGATCCGTCGCAAGACGATCCGCGCGAAGCGCACGCTGCCAAGTTCGAACTGAACTACGTAGCACTGGAAGGCAACATCGGTTGCATGGTCAACGGTGCTGGCCTGGCCATGGGTACCATGGACATCGTCAACCTGCATGGCGGCAAACCAGCCAACTTCCTCGACGTGGGCGGCGGTGCTACCAAAGAACGCGTTACCGAAGCGTTCAAGATCATTCTGTCCGACACTAACGTCGCAGCAGTATTGGTCAACATCTTCGGCGGCATCGTTCGTTGCGACATGATTGCCGAAGGCATCATCGGCGCAGTGAAAGAAGTCGGCGTGAAAATCCCGGTTGTTGTTCGCCTTGAAGGCAACAACGCTGAGCTGGGCGCTAAAGTACTGGCAGAAAGCGGTTTGAACATCATCGCTGCTACCAGCCTGACCGACGCTGCTCAACAAGTCGTTAAAGCTGCGGAGGGCAAATAATGAGCGTCCTGATCAATAAAGACACCAAAGTTATCTGCCAGGGTATTACCGGTTCGCAAGGTAGTTTCCACACCCAGCAAGCTCTGGAATACGGCACCAAGATGGTTGGCGGCGTAACTCCGGGCAAAGGCGGCACCGAGCACCTGGGTCTGCCAGTGTTCAACACCGTGAAAGACGCTGTAGCTGCCACTGGCGCCACCGCCAGCGTGATCTACGTTCCAGCTCCTTTCTGCAAGGACTCCATCCTGGAAGCAGCATTCGGCGGCATCAAGCTGATCGTTTGCATCACCGAAGGCATTCCTACCCTGGACATGCTGGACGCTAAAGTTAAGTGCGACGAGCTGGGCGTAGTCCTGATCGGCCCTAACTGCCCAGGCGTGATCACTCCAGGCGAATGCAAGATCGGCATCATGCCAGGTCACATTCACTTGCCAGGCAAGGTCGGTATCGTTTCCCGTTCCGGCACCCTGACCTACGAAGCTGTGAAGCAGACTACTGACGCCGGTTTCGGTCAGTCGACTTGCGTCGGCATCGGCGGTGACCCGATCCCGGGTTCGAACTTCATCGACATCCTGAAGCTGTTCCAGGAAGACCCGAAGACCGAAGCGATCGTCATGATCGGTGAGATCGGCGGTTCGGCTGAAGAAGAAGCGGCTGCCTACATCAAGGCACACGTGACCAAGCCGGTTGTTTCCTACATCGCTGGTGTGACTGCCCCTGCGGGCAAGCGCATGGGCCATGCTGGCGCAATCATCTCTGGCGGCAAGGGCACTGCAGACGAGAAGTTTGCTGCCCTGGAAGACGCAGGCGTTAAAACCGTGCGTTCGCTGGCAGACATCGGCAAGGCTTTGTCCGAGCTGACCGGTTGGGCGATGAAGTAAGCCTCGCGCTTAATTCACGCTTCACCAAACAAAGGCCACCTTCGGGTGGCCTTTGTCGTTTCTGGCATGTGTGTTGTTAGCGCCGGCCCCTTCACGAGCAGGCTCGCTCCCACATTTGATCTCGGGTGTTCACAAATGGTGTGTTCATTGAAGATCTCCTGTGGGAGCGAGCCTGCTCGCGAAGGCGGACTTACAGGCGACAACCATTAACATGCAAAAACGCGACACAGAAACGTCGCGTATCGGATAGTTCGCCCTCTAACAGTGCGTTTCCAGGCCAAATTCGTTAGGCTAGCCGCCATTTTTGCGTCCGCGACCCACAAGGTTGCTACGCGCTAAAGGGTTGGTCCTATACGGACCGACAGCATTTCCCTCACCCCACAGGGAAATCCCTCTCTAAATTCCGATTCAGTAGTGTGGTATTTCCTTAATGAAAGTGTTGAAAGGCCAGGACATCCTGGCACTTGGTTTTATGACGTTTGCCCTGTTTGTCGGGGCTGGCAACATCATCTTCCCGCCTATCGTCGGTTTGCAGTCCGGGCCTAATGTCTGGATGGCGGCGCTGGGCTTTTTGATCACAGCAGTCGGTTTGCCGGTGATAACGGTTGTCGCGCTGGCGAAAGTCGGTGGTGCGATGGATGCCCTGAGCAGCCCGATCGGCAAAATCGCCGGTGGTTTGCTGGCTGCCGCGTGCTACCTCGCCGTCGGCCCGCTGTTCGCCACACCGCGCACCGCGACCGTGTCGTTCGAAGTAGGCCTGGCGCCGCTGACCGGCGAGAGCCCGCTGGCACTGTTCCTCTACAGTTCGGTGTACTTCCTGCTGGTATTCTTCATCTCGCTGTATCCCGGCCGTTTGCTGGATACCGTAGGACGTTTCCTCGCACCGATGAAGATCATCGCCCTGGCAGCACTCGGCATTGCCGCGTTCGCGTTGCCGGCCGGTGATATTGGCCAGGCCACGCCTGAATATGTAGCGGCACCATTCTCCCAAGGCTTCATCAATGGTTACCTGACCATGGATACCTTGGGCGCCTTGGTGTTCGGCATCGTCATCGTCAACGCGATCCGCTCCCGAGGTGTTGAATCGCCGGTGTTGATCACTCGTTACGCGATCATTGCCGGGCTGATTGCCGGCGTCGGTCTGGCACTGGTTTACATCAGCCTGTTCCGCCTCGGTTCGGGCAGCCATGAAGTGGCCGCCGGTGCAACCAACGGCGCTGCGGTCTTGCACGCCTACGTTCAACACACCTTCGGTTCGTTGGGCAGCGGTTTCCTTGCGGTGCTGATCTCGCTGGCTTGCCTGGTGACTGCGGTAGGTCTGACCTGTGCCTGCGCCGAGTACTTCAGCCGTGTGCTGCCACTGTCCTACAAGACCTTGGTGATCATCCTGGCGGTGTTCTCCTTGTTTGTGTCCAACCTGGGCCTGACCAAGCTGATTGCGTTCTCGATCCCGGTACTGACCGCGATTTACCCGCCGTGCATCGCCTTGGTAGCGCTGAGCTTCTGCAAGGACTTCTGGCATGAGCAGGGCCGCATCGTTGGTCCGGTGATGCTGGTGTCGTTCATCTTCGGCCTGATCGACGCGCTCAAGGGCGCAGGTCTGGCGGACTGGATGCCGACTCAGTTGTCGCACCTGCCGCTGAGCGAGCAAGGCCTGGCGTGGCTGGTGCCGTGCGTCATGACCCTGGTGGTCGCAGTGGTTTGCGATCGCCTGCTGGGCAAGCGCGAAGAAGCGCTGGCTTGAGTCGCTGAACGGCCCGCCACAAGCGGGCCATCAAGCAGAAACAGAAATGCCCCGTATCAATCGATACGGGGCATTTTTTTTGGAGTCAGTGCAGTGTCTTTTTCCTTGAGCTAACGTCGAAGCACTGCAAAGACCTTATGTGGGAGCGAGCCTGCTCGCGAAAGCGGAGTGTCAAACAACACAATGTTGATTGATAAATTGCTTTCGCGAGCAGGCTCGCTCCCACAGGTCTCGGTGCTTCTTAAACACATCACAAGGACCTGCATGTCGTTCATCCACGCCAACATCATCCATATCCTCGCCGCGCTCTGGTTTGTCATCTGCTGGGGCGGTTACACCCGGTACGCCTCGTGGAAGGGCCGCGACACCGCGTGCCTGGCCAGTGTGTTGCATCTGTACCGCGAAGACTGGATGCGCCGCATGCTACTGCGCGACAACCGCATCGCCGACGCCAGCGTGATCGGCAACCTGGAGCGCAACGCCTCGTTCTTCGCCTCCAGCACCTTGATTATCCTGGCCGGCATTCTCACTGTGCTCGGTGCGTCCGAAAGGGCGGTGTCGTTGCTGGCGGATATTCCGATGGTGCAACAGGCGTCCCAGGGCATGTCCGAGATCAAGTTGCTGTGCCTGGCGCTGGTGTTTGTCTACGCGTTCTTCACGTTCAGCTGGTGCATGCGCCAGTACAACTTCGCGGCGATTCTGGTGGGCTCGGCGCCGATGGTGGGTGAGCGCCACGTCTCCGAACAGGAACGCAAAGCCTTTGCCGCTCGTGCGGCTCGGGTCATCTCGATGGCGGCCAACCAGTTCAACTTCGGCCTGCGGTCCTATTATTTCGGCATGACCATGCTGGCCTGGTTCGTCAGCCCATGGCTGTTCATGCTGATGAGTGCCGGCGTAGTGCTGGTGTTGTATCGCCGGGAGTTTCATTCCGACGTTCTCGACGTGATGGTCTATACCCCTACAGAGGCACCCTTGCCCGAGGCGAACAGAGAGGTCGCTTGATGAGTATTCCGTTCTGGTGTGTGTTTATCAGCGCATTACTGATTTACGTGGCCCGCATGCCGGTGGCCAAGGCGATGAAAGAGCAGGGCGGTTACAACAATCACGCCCCACGGGAGCAACAGGCGCACCTCACGGGCTTCGGCGCCCGTGCCGTGGCCGCGCACCAGAACTGTTTCGAAGCCTTTATATTGTTTGCGGTGGGGGTGTTGATGGCGCACACCACGCAAACGGCGGGATGGCTGATCGACCTGCTGGCGATCATCTTTGTGATCACACGTGTTATTTACCTGCTGTGTTACTGGGGCGATTTGCCCTGGCAGCGCAGTCTCGTGTGGTTTATCGGTTTCGTGTGTTCATTGTTACTGATGATTAGTCCGACTTTTAGAACCGTTTTGCTCTAGCGGGGCAAATCGCAGGCAAAAGAAAACCCGCACTAGGCGGGTTTTCTTTATCACGCTAAAAACTGATTTAGTTCTTAGGTGCTTCTTTTGCGGCGGCTTCGTTCGATTCAGTCTGAGCTTTGGCAGCTTCGGCGTTTTCTTTCGCAGCGTCGTTCACTTTATCCTGAGCTTTGTTCATGTCTTGCTGAGCTTGCTCAGCATGTTTAGTAGCATCTTGAGCTTTGTCCTCGGATTTTTTATCGCAAGCAGCGAGACCGAGGGAAGCGGTCAACATCAAGGCAATAGCTAAAGTCTTACGCATGGGGTGTTTCTCCTTATGGAAATAACTACTGGCCTTTCGAGCACAGCCCACAGCGTTAAGTTCCTCAATTCGTTCAGATATATAAGTTTGTGATGCAATGGAACTTTTGCTCCGTGGCGAGCTACTTTGATCGAGCACTAAGAAGAGTTTTAAGAAATGGCCGAAAACCCTGTTTTTGAGCGTGCGACGCGATTCATGTCGGCGTTGCGTCATTGTCAGGTCCTCGGACTGCGAGTTCACAGCGCCAGTAATGACGGACTAACGGTCATCTTGCCCTACAGCCCGCAAATCGTCGGCGACCCGCAATCCGGAGTCATTCATGGCGGTGCGCTGACATCGCTCATGGATACCGCGTGCGGCATGTCGACCCTGTGCGTGCTGCCCGAATTCGAGGTGTGCCCGACCCTCGATTTGCGCATCGATTACATGCACGCCGCCGAACCACATAAAGACGTCTACGGCTTCGCCCAATGCTACCGAGTGACCACTGACGTGATCTTCGCCCGTGGTTTTGCCTATCAGAATGATCCCGAGCACCCCATCGCCCACGTCGTCGGCACGTTCATGCGCATGGGCAAAGGCATCAAAGGCACCAAAGGCTTTGGCGGCGTCATCGCTGGAGGTGCGCAATGACCGATTCCTTCAAGGAACAACTGCAGCAGGCCCACGAGAAGGGCGACTACGCCTCGCTGCTGCACCTGATTCCCTACGCCAAACTGATCGGCGTCGAATGTTCGCGGGTGGGGGATGATCTGCTGTTTCGCCTGCCAGCCAACAAGGACAACATTGGTAACCCTTTACTGCCGGCGATTCATGGCGGCGTGATCGCCGGGTTCATGGAACTCTCGGCGGCGCTGCACCTGTTGATTCTCACCGGTTCACCGGGCGTGCCGAAAATCATCGACTTCTCCCTCGACTACCTGCGCGCCGGGCAGTTTCGCGATACCTGGGCCAAAAGTCAGGTGTGCCGCCAGGGGCGCCGGGTCGCCAACGTGGCCGTTACCGCCTGGCAAAGCACCGAAGCCGAACCGATTGCGACGGCCCGCGCTCATTTCAAAATCGAAGAGCCCTTGAAATCCTGAACACAGCCCCCAACTTTGATGACATCCCGCCGTCGACCTTCAAGGTCGCGGCTTAGCCATCTGATTGGAGTTTGATGACCATGAGTGTGGAAACTCAAAAGGAAACCCTGGGCTTCCAGACCGAGGTGAAGCAACTGCTGCACCTCATGATCCATTCGCTGTATTCCAACAAGGAAATTTTCCTTCGCGAATTGATCTCGAACGCCTCTGACGCTGTCGACAAATTACGTTTCGAAGCCCTGTCCAAGCCTGAGTTGCTGGAAGGTGGCGCCGAACTGAAAATCCGTGTGAGCTTCGACAAGGACGCCAAAACCGTCACCCTCGAAGACAACGGCATTGGCATGAACCGTGAAGAAGCGATCACTCACCTGGGTACCATCGCCAAATCCGGCACTGCCGATTTCATGAAACACCTGTCTGGCGACCAGAAGAAAGATTCGCACCTGATCGGTCAGTTCGGTGTGGGTTTCTACTCTGCCTTCATCGTCGCCGACAAAGTCGACGTGTTCAGCCGTCGTGCCGGTGATGCCGCCAGCGAAGGCGTGCACTGGTCGTCCAAGGGCGAAGGCGATTTCGAAGTCGCCACCGTCGAGAAAGCCGAGCGCGGCACGCGCATCGTCCTGCACCTGAAGTCCGGTGAAGACGAGTTCGCCGATGGCTGGCGTCTGCGCAACATCATCAAGAAGTACTCCGACCACATCGCCCTGCCGATCGAGTTGCCAAAAGAAGTGGCCGCTGCCGAAGGTGAAGAGCAGCCAGCCGCCGAATGGGAAACCGTCAACCGCGCCAGCGCCCTGTGGACCCGTCCTCGCACCGAAGTGAAGGACGAGGAATACCAGGAGTTCTACAAACACATCGCTCATGACCACCAAAATCCGGTGAGCTGGAGCCACAACAAGGTCGAAGGCAAGCTCGAATACAGCTCGCTGCTGTACGTGCCGGCCCGTGCTCCGTTCGACCTGTACCAGCGTGAAGCGCCGAAAGGCCTGAAGCTGTACGTGCAGCGTGTGTTCGTGATGGACCAGGCCGAGTCGTTCCTGCCGCTGTACCTGCGCTTCATCAAAGGCGTGGTCGATTCCAACGATCTGTCGCTGAACGTGTCGCGGGAAATCCTGCAAAAAGACCCGATCATCGATTCGATGAAGTCGGCGCTGACCAAGCGCGTTCTGGACATGCTGGAAAAACTGGCGAAGAACGAGCCTGAGCAATACAAGAGCTTCTGGAAGAACTTCGGTCAGGTCATGAAAGAAGGCCCGGCAGAAGACTTCGCCAACAAAGAGAAGATCGCTGGCCTGCTGCGTTTCGCATCGACCAACGGTGATGAAGGCGAGCAAGTGGTTGGCCTGGCCGAGTACCTGGCTCGCGCCAAGGAAGGTCAGGACAAGATTTACTACCTGACCGGCGAAACCTACGCACAAGTCAAAAACAGCCCGCACCTGGAAGTCTTCCGCAAGAAAGGCATCGAAGTGCTGCTGCTGACCGATCGTATCGACGAGTGGCTGATGAGCTACCTCAACGACTTTGACGGCAAGAGCTTTGTCGACGTGGCACGCGGTGACCTCGACCTGGGCAACCTGGATTCGGAAGAAGACAAGAAAGCCGCGGAAGAAGTCGCCAAGTCCAAAGAAGGTCTGGTTGAGCGTCTGAAAACCGCGCTGGGCGATTCCGTGGCTGAAGTGCGGGTTTCCCACCGTCTGACCGACTCCCCGGCGATCCTGGCCATCGGCGAGCAGGACCTGGGCATGCAGATGCGTCAGATCCTCGAAGCCAGCGGTCAGAAGGTTCCGGACTCGAAGCCGATCTTCGAATTCAACCCGGCTCACCCGCTGATCGAGAAGCTCGACAACGAGCAGAGCGAAGAGCGCTTCGGCGACCTGTCGCACATTCTCTTCGATCAGGCGGCCCTGGCTGCCGGTGACAGCTTGAAGGACCCGGCCGCGTATGTGCGCCGTCTGAATAAGCTGCTGGTTGAACTGTCGGTTTAACTGCGTTGTAAAAAAACCCGCTTCGGCGGGTTTTTTTCATTCTGGTGTCTTCAAGCAGGAGTGAGTCATGAGCCAAATTACTGTTCGTTCTGTCGTTTATCAGATTGATGGCCAGCCCTATGAAGGCCGCCTGGCGTTCGACGCTGACCATCAAGGCCCGCGTCCGGGCTTGCTGATGGCGCCGAACTGGATGGGTGTCAGCGCCGGGGCGGAAGTGATTGCCAAGTCAGTGGCGTCCAAGGGTTATGTGGTGCTGATTGCAGACGTGTACGGTCAATCGGTTCGTCCGCAGAACGGCGACGAGGCGGGCGCGGCGATGATGCCGCTCAAACACGACCGTCCATTGTTGCGCAAACGCCTGCAAGCGGCGTTCGAACAGCTGCAAAGCCAAGGCGAAGCTGCGGTCGATACCTCGAAACTGGCGGCATTCGGTTTCTGTTTTGGTGGTTGCTGCGCCCTGGACCTGGCCCGCACGGGCGCACCGTTGAAAGCGGCGGTTTCGTTCCATGGCACACTGGATTCGCCAAACCCGGCGGATGCCCAGAACATCAAGGGTTCTGTGTTGGTGCTGCACGGTGCGGCGGATCCGTTGGTGCCTAAAGAGCAACTGCCGACATTTGAAGCGGAAATGGATGCCGCAGGCGTGGACTGGCAATTGCTGAGCTACGGCGGCGCGGTGCATTCCTTTACCGATCCGCATGCCAATGTGCCGGGCATGATGATGTATGACGCGAAGATTGCGGCACGGGCGTTTACGGCGATGCACAATTTGCTGGATGAAGTGTTTAAAGGCTGATCAATGATTCTGCCCTGACATCCATGGTGCTTGGGCTGGCCTCATCGCGAGCAGGCTCGCTCCCACAGGGAAATGCATTCCAATGTGGGAGCGAGCCTGCTCGCGAAGGCGGTGTAACGATCACCGAGGCATTGAAGGCAATTCGATCCGCTCACTTTCCCCCGGCACTGTCGGCCAATCTCCAGCCGCCCAGCGCCGCCGCGCCTCATCGATAACCGCAGGATCACTCGCGACAAAATTCCAGTTGATCCGCCGTGGCCCGTCCAGCGGTGCGCCGCCGAACAACACGGCATGACAGTCGCTCTCGGCAAACAGCGTCATCTCTTCCCCCGCAGGCAACACCACCAGCGAATTCAGCTCAAGCGTTTCGCCATCCAGCCGTGCTTCGCCACTCAAGACATACAACGCACGTTCTTCATGCTCGGTGGGAATCAGCAGCGTGGTCGCCGTCTGCAGGTTCAATTCCGAGTACAACGTAGGAGAAAGCACCGGCACCGGCGATTCCAGGCAAAAGCCTGACCCGGCAATCATGCGGATTTTCACACCAAGGTTATCGCTGACCGGCAACGTGCTCGCCGGATGATGGCTGTAGTGCCCTGGCCCCTGTTCATGCTCCTTGGGCGATGCCAGCCAGATCTGCAACCCGTGCATCGTAAAGCCACTGGCTTTCAACGCCTCGGGTGTGCGCTCGACATGGGCAATCGCGCTGCCGGCGGTCATCCAGCTGACATCACCGGCATTGACCACCTGATCGGAACCGAGGCTGTCCTTGTGCTGGATTTGGCCTTCAAACAGATAAGTGAGGGTCGACAGGCCGATATGCGGATGCTGGCGGATGTTCATGCCTTTGCCCGCCGCATAACGGGTTTCCAGCATGTGGTCGAAAAATACGAAAGGTCCGACGCTGCGGCATTTAGCCGACGGCAGCGGACGAAGAATCGGCTGGCCTTCGACATCTTCGGCGCGGGGGCGAATCACGAGCGGAGTGTTCATGCTGCATTCCAGGCTGAGCGGGTGATGCAGGGAGCATAACCCGCTTGCGCTGCCGTTGCCGCTATTGGCTGAACGCACCTTCGGACAGGTGGGTTTCGATGCTGACGTCGGTGGTGGTCATCAGCTTGTGGACCGGGCAACGGTCGGCTACGCGGTGCAATTCATCGCGCTGCGCATCGGTCAGCACACCCTTGAGGGTCAGTTTGACGTGCAGGGCGTATTTGCCTTTCTGCTCTTCGCTGTTGTCGCGTTTGACCTCGACGGTGACGCCGGTCAGCGGGATGTCCTTTTTCTTGGCGTACATCTTCAGGGTCAAGGCTTTGCACGCGCCCAGGGCTGCATCGAAATAATCGTGGGGTTCTGGCGCCGAGCCTTCGCCGCCGGAAGCGGTCGGCACGTCGGCAAACAGTTCGTGTTCATCGATTTGAACGCTATGGCGAAAACCTTCGGCGGAAACGGTATTGACGGTAACGGTCATGGAAAGCCTCCCAGGCTGGAAAAGTCGTTCGATCAAAAAAGACCTTGAAGTTATAGAGCATTCCTCTGCGGACGCGTTCCACTTTCTTGTGGGTTGATCCTCGTTCGTTGCATGGAAACCGGATTACCGGCCGGCCGTGCGCGGTTGCGAATGAGGCGATCGCGGCCTATGGTCCAAGCGAGGTATTGCCTGCGACTGTCACACAATGACGCGCCGCAGGTTTGTGTCCATCCAGTGCGAAAACCATAGCAAGGTGAAGACATGCCAAACGACTCCCGCCCCGCCGTACTCGAACTGATCGGCAACACGCCGCTGGTGCGTGTCAGCCGCTTCGATACCGGCCCGTGCACGCTGTTCCTCAAGCTTGAATCACAAAACCCCGGCGGTTCGATCAAGGACCGCATCGGCCTGGCGATGATCGACGCCGCCGAGCGCGACGGTCGCCTGCAACCCGGCGGCACCATCGTCGAGGCCACGGCTGGCAACACCGGCCTCGGTCTGGCGTTGGTCGGCCGGGCCAAGGGTTATCGCGTGGTGTTGGTAGTGCCCGACAAGATGTCCACCGAGAAAGTCCTGCACCTCAAGGCGATGGGCGCTGAAGTGCATATCACCCGTTCCGACGTCGGCAAGGGCCATCCCGAGTACTACCAGGACGTGGCCGCGCGGCTGGCCAGGGAAATTCCCGACGCGTTCTTTGCCGATCAATTCAACAACCCGGCCAACCCGCTGGCCCACGAATGCAGCACGGCGCCGGAGATCTGGGCGCAAACCCAGCATGATGTCGATGCCATCGTCGTCGGTGTCGGTTCGGCCGGGACGCTGACCGGTTTGACCCGGTTCTTCAAGCGCGTGCAGCCGAACCTGGCCATGGTGCTGGCCGACCCGGTCGGTTCGGTGATGGCCGAATACAGCCGCAGCGGCACCCTTGGCACGCCCGGTTCGTGGGCGGTGGAAGGCATTGGCGAAGACTTCATCCCCTCGATTGCCGACCTGTCCAGCGTGCGCCACGCGTATTCGATCAGCGACGAAGAAAGCTTCGATCACGCCCGCCAACTGCTGCGCGCCGAGGGCATTCTCGGCGGTTCGTCGACCGGCACCTTGCTGGCGGCGGCGCTGCGTTATTGCCGCGAGCAAACCGAGCCGAAACGGGTCGTGAGTTTTGTCTGCGACACCGGCACCCGCTACCTGTCGAAGGTCTACAACGACCAGTGGATGAACGATCAGGGCTTGCTGCAATACAAACGCTACGGTGATCTTCGCGATTTGATCTCGCGCCGTTTCGAGGACGGCCGGGTGATCAGTGTCGGTCCGGACGACACGCTGCTGACTGCGTTCCAGCGCATGCGTCTGGCGGACGTGTCGCAACTGCCGGTGCTGGTGGACGGCCAACGGCTGGTCGGGGTGATCGACGAGTCTGACATCCTGCTGCGGGTGCATCAGGACGCGTCGCAGTTTCGCTTGACGGTGGCCAGCGCGATGACCGACAAACTGCAAACCCTGCCGGCCGCTGCCAGCCTGGCTGAGCTGCAGGCGGAGCTTGATCGTGGGCTGGTGGCGATCATTACCGATGCCTCGGGCTTCCATGGCCTGATTACCCGCGTCGACCTACTCAATCATCTACGGAGATCCCTGACATGAGTCACGATAAAGATGCTGCGCCCCATGGCTTCGCCACTCGCGTGATCCATGCCGGGCAGGCGCCGGACCCTTCCACCGGCGCGTTGATGCCGCCGATCTACGCCAACTCCACCTATTTGCAGCAAAGCCCGGGCGTGCACAAAGGCCTCGACTACGGGCGCTCGCATAATCCGACGCGCTTTGCGCTGGAGCGTTGCGTGGCGGATCTGGAAGGGGGCACCCGGGCGTTCGCGTTTGCGTCCGGGCTGGCGGCGATTTCCACGGTGCTCGAACTGCTCGATGCCGATTCGCATATCGTCTCGGGCAATGATTTGTATGGCGGCACGTTCCGCCTGTTCGACAAGGTGCGTCGGCGCAGCGCCGGGCACCGCTTCAGCTTTGTCGACCTGACGGACCTGTCAGCCTTCGAAGCAGCGCTGCAGGACGATACGCGCATGGTCTGCGTCGAGACGCCGAGCAATCCGTTGCTGCGCCTCACGGACCTTGCCGCCATTGCGCGCATCTGCCGCCAGCGCGGGATCATTTGTGTGGCCGACAACACCTTCGCCAGCCCGTGGATCCAGCGTCCGCTGGAGCTGGGCTTCGATGTCGTGGTGCACTCGACCACCAAGTATTTGAACGGCCACTCCGACGTGATCGGCGGCATCGCGGTGGTTGGGCAAAACGCAGAGTTGGCCGAACGACTGGGCTTTTTGCAAAACGCGGTGGGGGCTATTGCCGGGCCGTTTGACGCCTTCCTCACGTTACGCGGCGTGAAGACCCTGGCATTGCGCATGGAGCGTCACTGCAGCAACGCACTGGCGCTGGCGCAATGGCTGGAACAACAGCCGCAGGTCGCGCGGGTCTACTACCCGGGATTGCCGTCACACCCACAACATGAACTGGCGCGGCAGCAGATGCGCGGTTTCGGCGGGATGATTTCACTCGACCTGAACACCGACCTGGCGGGTTCCAAGCGTTTTCTGGAGAACGTGCACATCTTTGCGCTGGCGGAGAGCCTGGGCGGGGTGGAAAGCCTGATCGAGCACCCGGCGATCATGACCCACGCGACGATTCCCGCCGACACCCGTGCGGAGCTCGGCATCGGTGATGCGTTGGTGCGATTGTCCGTGGGGGTCGAGGATGTCGAAGACCTGCGCGCCGATCTGGCGCAGGCGCTGGCGCGGATCTGACGGTTCAGCAGGCAAAAAAGATCCGGAACCCTTAGCGGATTCCGGATTTTTGTGTCGATCGCCGATTAGCTGCCTTTGACAGACTTACCGTTGACCGTACCGTCGAGGAGCATGATGTTGTACTCCTTGCCGTCGGTTTCAACTTGTTGCAGGCGGACCAGCAGGTAATCCCAGTCCTTGGCGAACCACAGGACGGTGATGCGCTTGCTTTGTGTCGGGTCGCGCACGCGCTCGACCTTGATCGCATCGATCTGGCCGGCCTTGGTGTCAACTTTTTCCGAACCCAGTACGCGGAAGTCATAGGTATCGACTTCGCCACCGTCGACGACCTGATAGCTCATGCTTTTCTTGCCGGCGGCCACGTCGTGTTGCAGGGCCAGTTGATACGTGGACTTGTCGACCATGCCACGGTTCAGCGGCACTTTGACCGGATCACCGCGATCGGTGCCGGTGACCATTTTGGTGGTCCAGTCGAAATCCAGGTCAGCCTTTTTCGCTTTACCCAGGCCGCCACGTTCAAAGTGGTAGGACTGAGGCAGCAGGGTGTCCTTGTCCACGGTCAGGGTGCTTTCTTCAGTCAGGCTGGCGATCATCATCGACGCCTTGAAGCTGAGTTTCCAGACGCCGTTGGCTTCCTTGGTCAGGCTGCGTTCAGCGGTGCCGCTCATGGGCAGCTGTTTCCAGTCGGCGGTGTAGCTGGCGGAGAAAGGTTGAAGTTCCGAAGCCTGTGCCAGGGGCAAGGCAAACAGAGCGCAAGCGAAGAGCAGGGCGCGACGCATAATATCTCCTAGTTTCGAATCAAGTGGCCGCTGGCCGCGAGTAACTTCCCATCCAGTAAAGCACCTTGTTCGCCGAGTGATAAACGACCTTCGGCAAACCAGCGTACAGCCAACGGGTAGATCAGGTGTTCCTGGGCATGGACTCGCTGCGCCAGACTCTGCGGCGAATCGTGCAACTCTACCGGTATTACTGCCTGTACGACCAGTGGTCCGCCATCGAGTTCCTCGGTGACGAAGTGGACGGAGCAGCCGTGCTCGGTGTCGCCGGCTTCCAGCGCGCGCTGATGAGTGTGTAACCCTTTGTATTTGGGTAGCAGCGAAGGATGGATATTGAGCAGGCGACCGGCGTAGTGGCGCACGAAGTCAGCGCTGAGAATGCGCATGAAACCGGCCAGTACCACGAGTTTGGGATTGAAGGCGTCGATCAGTTCGATCATCGCGGCATCAAAGGCCTCGCGGCCTTCGAAAGCCTTGTGATCCAGGGAGCGGGTGTCGATACCCGCGTCCCTGGCGCGTTGCAGGCCGTAGGCGTCGGCGCGGTTGGAAATCACCGCAGCGATGCGGACCGGGCTGTCGCCGGTCCGCGTGCTGTCGATCAAGGCCTGCAAGTTACTGCCGGTGCCGGAGAGCAGCACCACGACATCACAGGTGGCGGACATTAGTGCGCCTTAAGGTTCTTCAGTTCGACCTGAGCCGCGCCTTCGGCAGCGGTAGCGATCTGACCGATGACCCATGGCTGCTCGCCTGCTTCACGCAATACGTTCAGCGCGGTTTCAACGTGCTCTTGAGCCACGCAGATGACCATGCCGACGCCGCAGTTCAGCACGCGGTGCATTTCGTTTTCGTCGACGTTGCCTTTTTCTTGCAGCCAGTCGAACACGGCAGGGCGGGTCCAGCTCGCGACGTCAACCACGGCTTGGGCGCCTTTTGGCAGAACGCGCGGGATGTTGTCCAGCAGGCCGCCACCGGTGATGTGGGCCATGGCTTTGACGGCGCCGGTGTCTTTGATCAGCTTGAGCAGCGGCTTCACGTAGATACGGGTCGGGGCCATCAGCAGGTCGGTCAGCGGTTTGCCGTCGAGCTGGATGTTCTCGATGTCGGCACCCGACACTTCGATGATCTTGCGGATCAGCGAGTAGCCGTTGGAGTGCGGGCCGGAAGACGGCAGGGCGAGCAGGGCATCGCCGGCAGCGACTTTCGAACCGTCGATGATTTCGGATTTTTCCACGACGCCAACGCAGAAGCCGGCCAGGTCGTAGTCTTCGCCTTCGTACATGCCAGGCATTTCAGCGGTTTCGCCACCGACCAGGGAGCAGCCGGACAGTTCGCAGCCCGCGCCGATGCCGGTCACGACCTGGGTCGCGGTTTCGACGTTGAGTTTGCCGGTGGCGTAGTAGTCGAGGAAGAACAGCGGCTCGGCGCCGCAGACCACCAGGTCGTTCACGCACATGGCTACCAGGTCGATGCCGATGCTGTCGTGCTTGTTCAGGTTCAGGGCCAGGCGCAGCTTGGTGCCCACGCCGTCGGTGCCGGAAACCAGCACAGGCTGCTTGTAGCCAGCCGGGATTTCGCAGAGGGCGCCGAAACCGCCCAGGCCGCCCATGACTTCCGGGCGCGCAGTGCGCTTGGCGACGCTCTTGATGCGTTCGACCAATGCTTCACCGGCGTCGATGTCTACACCGGCGTCCTTGTAGCTCAGGGAGGGTTGCTTGCTCATGATCCAGGCCTTTAGGGGGGATTCAGGGGTAACGACCGAGTCCAGCGGGGACGCCGAATTCGACGGGGGCGATTGCCTCACGCGAAATTCGAGCCGCCCGGCTGTTGCCGGTCTGCGAAGGCGCGCGATTTTATCAGGCTTGAGGGGCAGCGGCCATCCTCACGCCGACGGCAGGGGCATATCCTATTAAAAAAATTGATATTGAGCGTATTAGCGGCGTCTTGCATGGCTGTATAAGGTATCGCGATTAACCGTCTATCGTTATGACAGTGCGAAAACTTATCGCGGCCGTGTGAATGTTTTGCGCAGGGATGTGGTCACAGCCCTGTTCGATCGTCTTCATGCGGTCTGTTCCAGCCGCTCTTGTCGTCAGGAATCTTCCATGCGTTTTCTTTCTAAATTTTTGTGTGTGAGCTGTTTTTCCCTTTTTAGCCTCGCGAGCCATGCCGAGAACGTGAAAGGTCTTTATCAGGTGCGCGAGCCTGTCACCAGTCAGTCGACTGAGGAACGTGATCAAGCGACCCAGCGGGCGCTGGACACGCTGGTGCTGCGCCTGACCGGCGATCCGAAGGCCGCGCAGAGCCCGGGGTTGGCGGCGCTACGCAAAGACCCTCAGCAGATCATCAGTCAATACGGATTTGATGCGGGGCCGCCGGAAGTGTTGAAGGTCGATTTTGACCCGGCCACCACCGAGCAGGCGCTGCGTCGGGCGGGGTTGTCGTTGTGGGGCGCGAATCGGCCGTCGATCCTCGGCTGGTGGCTGAACGACTCCACCGAAGGTTCGAGCCTGGTGGGCGATGGCCAGGCCAGCGCGGCCCCGCTGCGGCGTGCGGCGCAGCACCGTGGTTTGCCGTTGCGCTTGCCACTGGCGGATTTGAGTGAGCAGTTGGTGGCGACCGCGCCGACGCTTGAAGGCGCGGATGCGACGCCGCTGCACAATGCCTCGGAACGTTACAACGCTGACGCATTGCTCGCGGTGCATGCCAAGGAAGAGGGTGGCCAGTGGCAGGCCAAGTGGAATTTGTGGCTGGGCGACAAGAAAGAAGCGGGCAGTGTGCAAGGCGCGGATCAGGCTGCCGTGGCTGATGCCGTGATGCTGGCGGTCAGCGAGCGACTGGCGCCGCGGTTTGTCGTCAAGGCTGGCGGGGCTTCGGGCGAGCAATTGCTGGAAGTGCAAGGCATGAACCTGGAACGCTACGCGGCGCTGGGGCGCTTGCTCGACCCCTTTGGTGCGCGCCTGCAAAGTGTTGACGGTGATCGCATCCTTTACCGGGTGAACGGCAGCGCCGAGCAGCTGCGCTCGCAGTTGTCGCTGGCCAAGTTGCAGGAAGTGCCGGCCGGTGAGGCGCCTGCGCCCGTCGCCCCGGTTCAGCCAGTGGCGCAAGGTTCGGCGCCGGCCGTAGCGCCGGCTGTGGCGCCGACGCCACAGTTGCGATTCCGCTGGTAAGGTTTTCTTTCTTTATATAGATGCATATGGAGTGGTACATGGCCGATACGCGCCGTTGGTTCTGGTTGGGTGGAGTGGTTCTGCTCTGCGCGTTTGTCTGGCTGCTGCATCCGATCCTGACGCCATTTCTGGTGGCGCTGCTGCTGGCCTATCTGTTCGATCCGCTGGTGGATCGGCTGGAGAGGGCCGGGCTTTCAAGGACGTGGGGCGTGGTGGCGGTGTTTGCGCTGTTCACCCTGATTTTCACCACGCTGCTGCTGGTGTTGGTGCCGCTGCTGGCCAGGCAGTTGTTTCGTTTGTATGAGTTGGCACCGCAAATGCTCGACTGGCTGCAGCACACCGCATTGCCGTGGGCGCAGTCGAAGTTCGGGTTGTCGGAGGGCTTCTGGAAGTTCGACAAGCTCAAGGCCGCAATCAGTGAGCACATGGGCCAGACCAGCGACATTGTCGGTGTGGTGTTGAGTCAGGCCACCGCGTCGGGTCTCGCGCTGATTGGCTGGTTGGCCAATCTGGTATTGATCCCGGTGGTGAGTTTCTACCTGCTGCGGGACTGGGACCTGATGGTGGCGAAGATCCGCAGCCTGCTGCCGCGCGATCGTGAAGAGCGGGTGGTCGAGCTCGCTGGTGAGTGTCATGAAGTGCTCGGCGCTTTCGTGCGCGGGCAATTGCTGGTGATGGTGGCGCTGGGCGTGATCTACGCGTCGGGCCTGATGCTGGTGGGGCTGGAGTTGGGGCTGTTGATTGGCTTGATCGCCGGTCTGGCCGCGATCGTGCCGTACATGGGCTTCGTCATCGGGATTGGCGCGGCGTTGATTGCCGGTCTGTTCCAGTTCGGCGGCGACCTTTATCCGATGTTGGGCATTGTTGCAGTGTTCATGGTCGGGCAAGCACTGGAAGGCATGGTGCTGACGCCATTGTTGGTCGGGGACCGGATCGGCCTGCACCCGGTGGCGGTGATTTTCGCCATTCTGGCGGGCGGCGAGCTGTTCGGTTTCACCGGTGTGTTGCTGGCGTTGCCGGTGGCGGCGGTGATCATGGTGCTGGTGCGCCATGTGCATGATTTGTATAAAGATTCTGAGATGTACAGTGGTGAGGATGAGCCGCAGTTGTAAGGATCACTGAAAGGTTGTCGCGGCCAACCCGGATCATTGCCGGGTTGGCCTGCATCCCTCGCGTGGCTGTCACATGCACCGCCAACAAAACTGTCATAAAACCAGTGCGTTAACGCAAACCTTTGATTTTGCTTGTGGTCTGTCGCATTGTGCGACCAGCGTCACGGGTATAAACTTCGCAAACTTTACACAGAGGCCACTAACGGTTCCTTTGGAACTGTTCAGTCAGCATGAAACCGATTCAGCTGCCCCTAGGTGTGCGTCTGCGTGATGACGCTACCTTTATCAATTACTACCCAGGCGCCAATGCCGCTGCACTCGGCTATGTCGAGCGGCTATGCGAAGCCGACGCCGGGTGGACCGAAAGCCTGATTTATCTCTGGGGCAAGGACGGGGTAGGGCGTACGCACTTGTTGCAGGCGGCCTGCCTGCGCTTCGAGCAGTTGGGAGAGCCGGCGGTGTACCTGCCATTGGCCGAACTGCTGGACCGTGGCATCTCGATTCTCGATAACCTCGAACAATACGAACTGGTCTGCCTGGATGATTTACAGGCAGTTGCCGGCAGGGCGGATTGGGAAGAGGCGCTGTTCCATCTGTTCAATCGCCTGCGCGACAGCGGTCGGCGCCTGCTGATCGCCGCGTCGACCTCACCGCGTGAACTGCCGGTGAAGCTGGCGGATTTGAAGTCGCGTTTGACCCTGGCACTGATCTTTCAGATGCGTCCGCTCTCCGACGAAGACAAATTGCGTGCCTTGCAATTGCGTGCGTCGCGTCGTGGGCTGCACCTGACCGATGAAGTCGGGCATTTTATTTTGACCCGCGGTACTCGCAGCATGAGTGCGCTGTTCGAGCTGCTTGAGCGTCTCGATCAGGCCTCTCTTCAAGCTCAGCGCAAGCTGACCATCCCCTTTCTGAAAGAAACTCTTGGCTGGTAAAGTCTAAGCCTGGCAGGGGTTTCGGCATATTTCAGGCGCCAGGAAATGCGCTTTCCTACAGGGCTGCAGGCTGCGCAAGCGTTTAAAACGGGCTTAAGCGCTTAGATGTTAACGAGAAACCGATAAGTCACATAAAGTTCGATTGAATTTGCAAATGAGGATGATAGCGGGCATAGTCTCGACTTCTTTACAACTATCAGCCACGGTCGTGCCCATGCTAAAGCGCTTCGCACCCCTCGTGCCTCTCGCACTCGTCACCCTGTTGTTCGGTTGCGCTGCTCACTCTCCAGTGTCCCAGCAAGAGCAACAACAGCAGGTTAAAAATTCAGTTACCGCGCAATCCTCTTCCGTTCTTTTCCAGGAAGAGCTGGCCACCGATAAAGAACTGGCTGACTTCGCCGATGGCAAGTCGTACCAGCTTCCGGTTCTGGCAGACAGCATCCTTGAACGTGGCATGTCCCTGATCGGTACCCGTTACCGTTTCGGCGGTACCTCTGAAGCCGGTTTCGATTGCAGCGGCTTCATCGGTTATCTGTTCCGTGAAGAAGCGGGCATGAACTTGCCACGCTCCACTCGCGAAATGATCAACGTTGACGCACCTCTGGTCGCTCGCAGCGCGCTGAAGCCGGGCGACCTGCTGTTCTTCGCCACCAACGGTCGTCGCGGTCGCGTCAGTCACGCCGGGATTTATCTGGGTGACAACCAGTTCATCCACTCCAGCAGCCGCAAAAGCGGTGGTGTCCGGGTCGATAGCCTGGGCGACAGCTACTGGAGCAAGACCTTCATCGAAGCCAAGCGCGCCCTCGCGATGGCCCCGACCGTGGTCACCGCTCGCAAGTAAACTTACAGTTTGTAAGGCGAAGTTAAAGTCTTACTTGAAGTTTGCCGCATAGCCGCTAGAATCCTGATCTATTATTGATGGCAAACCGCCTGCGTCCAACGCAGGCGGTTTTCTTTTCTGTCTTCCCGGCAGAAAAAGCCGCAGCCAGATCAGGATGTTCTGCTTATGACGATGTCGGCCCGCCTCGCACTCATGTTCTTCGCAGCGCTGCTCAGCGCCTGCGCCAGCCGCACACCGCCCCCAGCGCCGGTGGTTCGCGCACCCATCGTCTTTGGTTCTTCCCAGGCATTCTCCCCCGAGGCGGAAGAAGTGTTGTTCCGTGCATTGGGGCTCGTGGGCACGCCTTACCGCTGGGGCGGCAATACACCCGACTCGGGGTTCGATTGCAGTGGGCTGATCGGCTACGTCTACCGGGATGCCGCCGGCATTTCCCTGCCGCGTACCACGCGTGAAATGATCAGCATGCAAGCCGCCAATGTGGGCAAGGAAGGTTTGCAAACTGGTGACCTGATTTTCTTCGCCACCAATGGCGGCTCTCAGGTCAGCCATGCCGGGATTTACGTCGGCGAAGGGCGCTTCGTTCATGCACCCGCCACGGGTGGCACGGTGAAGCTCGACAGCCTGTCCAAGGCGTACTGGCAGAAGGCTTACCTGAGCGCCAAGCGCGTTCTGCAGCCCGAGCACCTGGCGCGTAATCCCTAGTCCCACCGCCGGCGGTTATTTTGTGGCAGTCACGCGCCACACCTTGTTCCCCACATCATCCGCCACCAGCAAGCCACCTTGCTGATCAATCACCACGCCCACCGGCCGGCCCATGGCGTCTTCGTCTTTATTGAGGAATCCCGTCAGCACATCCACCGGTTGCCCGGTCGGTTTGCCACCTGCGAACGGCACGAAAATCACTTTGTAGCCACTGTGCGGCTTGCGGTTCCACGAGCCATGCTGGCCGATGAAGGCGCCTTCCTTGAATTGCGCGGGCAAGGTGTTGCCTTCTGCGAACGTCAGGCCCAACGACGCGGTGTGCGGGCCGACCGCGTAGTCCGGCGCGATGGCTTTGGCCACCAGGTCCGGGTTTTGCGGCTCGACGCGAATGTCGACATGTTGGCCGTAGTAGCTGAAGGGCCAGCCGTAGAACGCGCCATCCTTGACCGAAGTGATGTAGTCCGGCACCAGGTCGCTGCCAATCTCGTCTCGCTCGTTGACCGCCGTCCACAGCGCACCGCTACGAGGCTCCCAGGCCAAACCGTTGGGGTTGCGAATCCCTGAGGCGAATATCCGGTGATTGCCGGTGGCGCGGTCCACTTCCCAGATCGCCGCGCGGCCTTCTTCCTTGTCCAGGCCGTTTTCGCCGACGTTGCTGTTCGAGCCCACGGTGACGTACAGCTTGCTGCCGTCCTTGCTGGCGATGACGTTTTTGGTCCAGTGATGATTCAGCGTGCCTCCCGGCAGATCGACCACCTTGATCGGCGGCGACTTGATCGCGGTGTCACCGTTTTCATAGTGGAAACGCAACAAGCGGTCGGTGTCGGCCACGTACAGGTCATTGCCGACCAGCGTCATGCCAAATGGCGAATTGAGGTTTTCCAGGAACACCGTGCGAGTTTCGGCGATGCCGTCGTGGTCCTTGTCTCGCAGCAGTGTGATGCGATTCGCACTGGGGACGGTGGCGCCGGCGCGGCCCATGGTTTTCTTCATGACCCAGCCACGAATGCCTTTGCCGTCATCGGGTTTGGGCGGCGCGTTGGTTTCGGCCACCAGCACATCACCGTTAGGCAGCACGTAGAGCCAGCGCGGGTGATCGAGGCTTTCAGCGAAGGCCGCCACTTGAGTGCCGGCGGCAGCGGTGGGTTTCGCGCCGGCCGGCCAGCCGATCGCCGGGGCGATGTTCACCGTCGGGATCAGGGTTTTATTCGGTTCGGGCAGCTTGGGTGACGGGCCGGTGCCGTCGGAGACTTGCAGGCTGGAGGTTTCACCACAGGCGGCGAGCCCTCCGGCGAGCACGATGACGAGAACGAGCGGGGGCTTGCGCATGGCGGTCTTCCCTATGAATGCAGTGTCTTAATTCATAGAGAAGATAAACGCAGCGATGGTTCAATGGTCAGCCGCGAGCTTCCTTGAGCAGCACCGCGATACCGGGGTGATAGTTTCCGGCTTCGTTGCGCAACTTGCGGTAGGCGTAAGGGAAATACCAGGCCACAGCGCAGCAGTGTTCCTTTTGCAGGTCGTCGACCATGTCCTGAAGTTCTTCGGGGGTCGCGCTCTGCTGGGCTTTTTGCGGAGCCACGAACAGGCAGCCGAGTTTCAGGTCGCTGGCGTAGCTGATGCGTTTGGCATCGCTGGTGATGTCCTGCAGTGCCTGGGTCAGATTCAGGCTGTTGACCTTGGGCCAGCGTTGAGTGGCCTGAAAGTAGGCGCGCTCTTCGGCGGTGGCGATAAACAGGTCGGCGCGGGCATTGCGCTCGCCTTCTTCGTTCTGTTTACGCGTCGTGGTGTTTTGCAGCGTGACCATTTCCGCCATCCACGCAGCGGCATTGAGCAGGCCAAGGTTGGCCTTTTCGTCATGCCAGTAAGGCGCTTCGTTATCGCCGCGAACCGAGTTGTAGCGGTCGATACAGTCAAACCAGCGTTCCAGCACCGGTCGCAGGAATTCCAGCTTCGGATTGCTGATAATCATGCCTTGCATGTTGCTCACCCTTGTAATTGTGTTGTTGGGTTTGTGGCTCTTTGATATCACTGCTGACAGTGTGGCGCAAGATTGGCGTCAGTAAATGGATCGGCGGCAGTATATCGCTCGCCGGAGCTTTGTCTTCATTTGACGCTCCACCCCCAACCCTCTAACCTTCGCGGCTTGTTTCAGGTGCTCTGTGGCGGTGGCCGACAGAGTGAAACAGGGAAGCCGGTGAGTGACTATCGTCAAGCGACGAAACGTCACGATCCCGGCGCTGCCCCCGCAACGGTAAATGAGTGAAGACTGCGCCTTGAGCCACTGTGTCGAAGCCGACATGGGAAGGCGCGCAGTCCGGCCAACGCCGCTCATGAGCCCGGAGACCGGCCTGATTCATCCAGCGGCATCACGGTGGGCGATGCCAGGCTTCTTGCCGTCTATTCTTGTGCCTGCCCGCCGTTATCCAGCCTCAACGGAGAGCTCCCCCATGACCGATACCCCAGATCGTGACGAACGCCATTTGGCGCGCATGCAGCGCAAAAAAGCCGTGATCGACGAACGCATTGCCAATTCCCCGAACGAGTGCGGCCTGCTGCTGGTGCTGACCGGCAACGGCAAAGGCAAAAGCAGTTCGGCGTTCGGCATGCTCGCCCGCTCCATGGGCCACGGCATGCAGTGCGGTGTGGTGCAATTCATCAAGGGCCGCAACAGCACCGGCGAAGAACTGTTCTTCCGTCGCTTCCCGGAGCAAGTGCGTTTCCATGTCATGGGCGAGGGCTTCACCTGGGAAACCCAGGACCGCCAGCGTGACATTGCCGCCGCCGAAGCCGCCTGGGCGGTGTCCCGCGAATTGCTCAACGATCCGTCGATTGGCCTGGTGGTGCTGGATGAGCTGAACATCGCCCTCAAGCACGGCTACCTCGACCTCGATCAGGTGCTCAGTGATTTGCAGGCACGTCCGCCGATGCAACATGTGGTGGTGACCGGTCGCGGCGCCAAGCCGGAAATGATCGAACTCGCCGACACCGTCACCGAAATGGGCGTGATCAAGCACGCGTTCCAGGCCGGGATCAAAGCGCAAAAAGGCGTCGAGCTGTGAATACTACTTTATGAAAAACAGTCGTCACTGCCCGGCGGTACTGATTGCCGCGCCGGCCTCCGGTCAGGGCAAGACCACCGTCACTGCTGCGCTGGCCCGTTTGCATCGCAATCAGGGGCGCAAGGTGCGCGTATTCAAATGCGGCCCGGACTTTCTCGACCCGATGATTCTCGAGCGCGCCAGCGGTGCGCCGGTGTATCAACTGGACATGTGGATGGTCGGCGAGCAGGAAAGTCGTCGACTGTTGTGGGAAGCCGCCGCTGAAGCCGACTTGATCCTCATCGAAGGCGTCATGGGCTTGTTCGACGGCACGCCTTCCAGCGCCGACCTGGCGCGGCACTTTGGTGTGCCGGTGCTCGCGGTGATCGATGGCACCGCCATGGCCCAGACCTTTGGTGCATTGGCGTTGGGGCTGGCGAAGTATCAGCCGGACTTGCCGTTTGCCGGCGTATTGGCCAACCGCGTCGGCACATTGCGTCATGCGCAACTGCTCGAAGGCAGCCTCACCGAAGGTTTGCGTTGGTACGGCGCGTTGTCGCGGGAAACCGGGATCGAATTGCCGAGCCGGCATCTGGGCCTGGTGCAGGCCAGTGAGCTGAACGATCTCGATCTGCGTCTTGATGCGGCGGCCGATGCGTTGGCCAGCAGTTGCGAAGTCGCGCTGCCGCCAGCAGTTGAATTTGCCGCCCCGGATGTGATCCCTGCCGAGCCGTTGCTCGCGGGCGTGCGAATTGCCGTGGCCCGTGATGAAGCGTTCGCGTTCACCTACGGCGCGAGCCTGGATTTGCTGCGAGCCATGGGCGCCGAGTTGCGGTTTTTCTCGCCGATCCGTGACAGCCAATTACCAGAGGCAGACAGCTTGTATCTGCCGGGTGGTTATCCGGAATTGCACCATGTTGCACTGTCGCAGAACACCACGATGCTCGACGCGATTCGTGCGCATCATACGGCCGGTAAACCGCTGTTGGCCGAGTGTGGCGGCATGTTGTATTTGCTCGACTCGCTGACCGATGTCGACGGCACTCGCGCCGAACTGGTGGGCTTGCTGAAGGGCGATGCGGTGATGCAAAAGCGTCTGGCCGCGTTGGCGTTGCAAGCGGTGGAATTGCCGGAAGGTTCGTTGCGCGGGCACACGTATCACCATTCGCTGACCAGCACCGAGCTTGAACCGATTGCGCGTGGCCTGAGCCCGAATGGTGGGCGGGGAGCGGAGGCGGTTTATCGTGAGGGGCGGATGACGGCTTCTTATGTGCACTTTTATTTTCCGTCAAACCCTTCAGCGGTAGCCGCATTGTTTGCGCCTGACCTTGAGATCGCCATCGCGAGCAGGCTCACTCCTACAATGGATCACCTGAACCCTGTGGGAGCGAGCCTGCTCGCGAAGAGGCCATGACTGACAACGCATTCAGTCAGGTCGAACGCGCAGCGGTCTACCGCGCCATCGGCGAACGCCGTGACATGCGTCACTTCAGCGGCGGCACGGTCGAGCCCGAGCTGTTGCGACGCCTGCTCGAAGCCGCACACCAGGCGCCCAGCGTCGGTCTGATGCAGCCCTGGCGTTTCATCCGCATCAGCGACCGGGTCCTGCGCGGCAAGATCCAGTCGCTGGTGGAAGAAGAACGCATCCGCACCGCCGAAGCCCTCGGCGAGCGCACCGACGAATTCATGAAGCTCAAGGTCGAAGGCATCAGTGACTGTGCCGAAGTGCTGGTCGCCGCGCTGATGGATGATCGCGAGCGTCACATCTTCGGCCGTCGCACCTTGCCGGAAATGGATATGGCCTCGTTGTCCTGCGCGATTCAAAATCTGTGGCTGGCCTCCCGCGCCGAAGGCCTGGGCATGGGCTGGGTGTCGCTGTTCGAGCCGCAAGCACTGGCGGACCTGCTGGGATTGCCGGCCGGGGCCAAGCCGTTGGCGGTTCTTTGTCTGGGGCCGGTCAAGGAATTCTATCCGGCGCCGATGCTGGTACTCGAAGGCTGGGCGCAAGCGCGTCCGCTCAGTGAGTTGCTGTACGAAAATTATTGGGGAGTGAGTCAATGAGTGTGGCGTTATTGAGTGTCGCCGCAGTGGCGCTGGACGCGCTGCTGGGTGAACCCAAACGCTGGCATCCGCTGGTGGCGTTCGGTCGTTTTGCCGAGCGCATCGAGCAACGTTTCAATGGGGGAGGGCGCGGCTGGCGCAGTCATGGCGTCACCGCGTGGGTGATGGCGGTCGTGCCGCTGACCTTGCTCGCCACGGCATTGTCCTGGGCGCCTTATGTCGGTTGGGTCGTCGAGATTCTTGCGCTGTATTGCGCCCTCGGCATGCGCAGCCTCGGCGAACACGTCGAGCCGGTGGCCAAGGCGCTGCGTAGCGATGATCTGGACGAAGCGCGTAAGCGTGTCGGTTATCTGGTCAGCCGCCAGACCAGCGAACTGGACGAGACCGAAGTCGCCCGTGCGGCCACCGAATCGGTGCTGGAGAACGGCAGCGATGCCGTGTTCGCCGCGCTGTTCTGGTTTGCCGTGGCCGGTGCGCCTGGGGTGGTTCTCTACCGATTGAGCAACACGTTGGATGCGATGTGGGGTTATCGCAATGAGCGCTTCGAACGCTTCGGCTGGGCCGCGGCGAAAATCGACGATGTCCTCAATTACATTCCTGCCCGCCTGGTGGCATTGACCTACGCGCTGCTGGGCAAAACCCGGCTGGCGTTGAAATGCTGGCGTACTCAAGGCCCGACCTGGGACAGCCCGAATGCCGGCCCGGTGATGGCGGCGGGCGCCGGTGCATTGGGCGTCGAGTTGGGCGGGGCGGCGATTTATCACGGCGAACTGCATCAGCGTCCGCAACTGGGCGAAGGTGTGCCGGCGGATGCCGACTCCATTGATCGCGGCTGGCAATTGGTCCAGCGCGGGGTATGGTTATGGTTGCTGATTCTCTGCGTGGGGGCTGAATTCTATGCTTGAGCACGGTGGCCGGTTGCGCAAGGCGGCGCTCGAATACGGCATCGCAGAAGGTGATTGGCTCGACCTGTCCAGCGGCCTGGCGCCCTGGCCATTTGCGGTCCCGGAGATCCCGCTGCGCGCCTGGGCACGCTTGCCGGAAACCGATGACGGCCTGGAGCAGGCGGCCTGCGACTATTACAGCGCGGCGCAAGTACTGCCGGTGGCCGGTTCACAAATGGCCATCCAGTTGCTGCCGCGATTGCGCCGTGCCGGCAAGGTCGGCGTGCTGTCGCCGTGTTATGCCGAGCACGCCGAAGCCTGGCGGCGCTGCGGCTACATCGTGCGCGAAGTGCTGGAGCAGGAAGTCGACTTCTTTATCGACAGCCTCGACGTGCTGGTGGTGGTCAACCCGAACAACCCGACCGGCCTGAGTCTGCCCCCGAGTCGCCTGCTCGACTGGCACACCCGCCTGGCCTCGCGCGGTGGCTGGCTGGTGGTGGACGAGGCGTTCATGGACAACACGCCGCAGTTGAGTGTGGCGCCGTTTACCCATCTGGTCGGCTTGATCGTGTTGCGTTCGTTCGGCAAGTTTTTTGGTCTGGCCGGCGTCCGGTTGGGCTTCGTACTGGCGGAACGCAAGCTGCTCAAACTGCTCGCTGAGCAAGTGGGGCCGTGGGCGGTCAGTGGGCCGACCCGAGTGATTGGCCGGGCTTGTCTGCTGGACACCGAAGGTCACGCCCGCCAGCGCCAGCGCAGTGAAGAAGCCAGCGAACGTCTGGCGCGGCTGCTGGAGCAGTTCGGGTTCAAGCCGCAGGGCGGATGCGCCTTGTTCCAGTGGCTGATCACCGATCAAGCCGAGCAGTTGCATGAGTTCATGGCCCGTCAGGGCATTTTGCTGCGTTTGTTTGCGCACAACAGCAGCCTGCGTTTTGGCCTGCCCGCTGACGAAGCGGACTGGACTCGCCTGACGCAAGCCTTTGAAGCGTACGCCAAGGAAACCCGATGACCACGTTAATGGTGCAGGGCACCACGTCCGATGCCGGTAAAAGCACGCTGGTGACGGCGCTGTGTCGCTGGGTGGTGCGCCAGGGCGTAAGCGTCGTGCCGTTCAAGCCGCAGAACATGGCGCTCAACAGCGCGGTGACGGCGGACGGTGGTGAGATCGGTCGTGCGCAAGCCGTGCAGGCCCAGGCCGCCAACCTTGAACCGCACACCGACATGAACCCGGTGCTGCTCAAACCCAACAGCGACACCGGCGCCCAAGTGATCATTCACGGGCGTGCGGTCACGACCATGAATGCCGTTGCCTATCACGACTACAAAGCCATCGCCATGCAAGCGGTGCTGGCTTCTCACGAACGCTTGAGCGCGGCGTATCCGGTGGTGATGGTCGAAGGTGCGGGCTCGCCGGCCGAGATCAATCTGCGGGCCGGCGATATCGCCAACATGGGCTTTGCCGAAGCGGTGGATTGCCCGGTGGTGTTGATCGCCGACATCAATCGCGGCGGGGTGTTCGCGCATCTGGTGGGCACGCTGGAGCTGCTGTCGCCGACCGAACAGGCGCGTGTCAAAGGCTTCATTATCAATCGTTTTCGTGGCGACATCGCCTTGCTGCAGCCCGGTCTCGACTGGCTCGAAGAACGCACCGGTAAACCGGTGATCGGTGTCCTGCCGTATGTGATGGATCTGCATCTGGAGGCTGAGGATGGCATCGATCAGCGCCAGACCGACAAGGCTGATCAGGTGCTGAAGGTCGTGGTGCCGGTGCTGCCGCGCATCAGCAACCACACCGATTTCGATCCACTGCGTTTGCATCCGCAAGTCGATCTGCAATTCATCGGCCCCGGCCAGACGATCCCGCCGGCCGACCTGATCATCCTGCCCGGCTCGAAAAGTGTGCGCAGCGACCTCGCGTATCTGCGGGCCAATGGCTGGGATTCGGCGATCAGTCGTCATCTGCGTTACGGCGGCAAAGTGCTGGGGGTTTGCGGCGGTTTGCAAATGCTCGGCGAGCACGTACACGACCCGTTGGGTCTGGAAGGTGAACCAGGTTCCAGCGCGGGTCTGGGGTTGCTGGCGTTTGCAACGCAGCTCGAGGAAGAGAAGCAGCTGCGCAATGTGCGCGGTCGTCTGGCGCTCGAAGATGCGGCTGTCAGCGGCTACGAAATTCACGCCGGCGTGACCACCGGGCCGGCGTTGGAAAACGCCGCCGTGCAGTTGGCCGATGGTCGCTGCGATGGCGCGCAAAGTGTGGATGGGCAGATTTTCAGCACGTACCTGCATGGCCTGTTTGAATCGCCGGCGGCGTGCAGTGCGTTGCTGCGCTGGGCGGGGTTGCAGCATGTGCAGGAGGTCGATTACCACGCGTTGCGCGAGCGCGATATCGAACGGCTGGCGGATCTCGTGGAGAAGCATCTGGATACCGGGTTGTTGCGTGAACTCTGCGGGATATAGGGTGGTTTTGCTGGCCTCTTCGCGAGCAGGCTCGCTCCCACAGTTGACCGCATTCCACTGTGGGAGCGAGCCTGCTCGCGAAGACGGACGTCGCCTCACCGCACATTTATAGGATGTCACCATGCTTCAACTGATCCTCGGCGGCGCCCGCTCCGGCAAAAGTCGACTGGCCGAAAAACTCGCCACCGACAGCCAACTGGCCGTGACCTACATCGCCACCAGCCAACCGCTGGACGGCGAAATGAACGACCGCGTCGCCCATCACCGTGCCCGTCGCCCAGCCGAATGGGCATTGATCGAAGAACCGGTAGAACTCGCCCGCGTCCTGCGCGAAACCGCCAGCGCCAATCGATGCCTGTTGGTGGATTGCCTGACGCTGTGGATGACCAATCTGCTGATGCTCGACGACGCGGAACGCCTCCACGCTGAGCGTGAAGCCCTGCTGGACTGCCTGGCTTCGTTGCCGGGTGAAATCATTTTTGTCAGCAACGAGACCGGAATGGGTGTCGTGCCGCTGGGCGAATTGACTCGCCGCTATGTCGATGAAGCCGGTTGGCTGCATCAAGCCTTGGCCGAGCGCTGCCACCGTGTCGTCCTGACCGTCGCCGGCCTGCCCCTGACTTTGAAAGGAACTGCGTTATGACTCAATCCTGGTGGCTGAACCCGTGCAAGCCGATCGATGCGCAAGCCGTCGAACAGGCGCAGGCGCGTCAACAGCAGCTGACCAAGCCTGCCGGCTCCCTCGGTCGACTGGAATCGGTGGCGGTGCAATTGGCCGGGTTGCAGGGGCAGGTCAAGCCGAGCCTGGAGCACCTGTGGATCGCGATTTTTGCCGGCGACCATGGTGTCGTGGCCGAAGGCGTGTCGGCGTTTCCTCAGGAAGTGACCGGGCAGATGCTGCACAACTTCGTCACCGGCGGCGCGGCGATCAGCGTGTTGGCGCGGCAGTTGGGTGCTTCCCTGGAAGTGGTGGACCTGGGCACGGTGACGCCGACCTTGAGTCTGCCCGGCGTACGCCATTTGAACGTGGGCCCCGGTACGGCGAATTTCGTCAAAGGCCCGGCCATGACGGCAACCCAGGGCGAAATCGCCCTGCAGGCCGGTCGCGACAGTGTGCAGCGCGCCATCGCAGCCGGGGCGCAGCTGTTCATCGGCGGTGAAATGGGCATTGGCAACACCACCGCCGCCAGTGCATTGGCCTGTGCCTTGCTCGATTGTCCGGTGGTGCATCTGGCCGGGCCGGGCACCGGTCTGGATGCGGCGGGCGTCAGCCACAAGGCTCAGGTCATCGAGCGCGCGTTGGCCCTGCACAGTGCTCAGCGCGGGGACGCGTTGCAGACATTGTTCAATCTGGGCGGTTTTGAAATTGCCGCCCTGGTGGGTGCCTATCTGGCGTGTGCGCAGGAAGGTGTGGCGGTGCTGGTCGATGGATTCATTTGCAGCGTCGCGGCACTGGTGGCAGTGCGCTTGAATCCGGAGTGCCGCGCGTGGCTGCTGTTCGGCCATCGCGGTGCCGAGCCGGGTCATCGTCATGTGCTGGAAACCCTGCACGCGGAACCGTTGCTGGACCTTGGCTTGCGACTCGGCGAGGGCAGCGGTGCCGCGTTGGCCGTGCCGTTGCTGCGTCTGGCCTGCGACCTTCACGGGCAGATGGCGACCTTCGCCGAAGCGGCGGTTGCGGACCGTCCGGCATGACGTTGCACCTGGACCTGTTGCGCCATGGCGAGACCGAGCTCGGTGGCGGATTGCGTGGCAGTCTCGATGACGCGCTGACCGCAAAAGGCTGGGCGCAGATGCGCGCGGCGGTGATCGAACAGGGGCCGTGGGATCGATTGGTCAGTTCGCCGTTGCAGCGTTGTGCGCGCTTCGCTGAAGAGCTCGGTGCGCAACTGGGTTTGCCGGTTCACCTGGACAAAGACCTGCAAGAACTGCACTTCGGTGCCTGGGAAGGGCAGAGCGCAGCGGCGTTGATGGACACCGATGCTGAGGCATTGGGGCTGTTCTGGGCTGATCCCTATTCGTTTACGCCGCCGGATGGCGAGCGGGTGGCGGACTTTTCCGTTCGGGTATTGGCGGCCATCGAACGGCTGTCAGTTGCGCACGCAGGCGAGCGGGTTCTATTGATCAGCCATGGTGGGGTCATGCGTTTATTGCTGGCTCAGGCGCGGGGGTTGGCGCGTGAGCAGTTGCTCAATGTCGAAGTCGGTCATGGGGCGTTGTTTTCGTTGCGCGTCTCACCCGGCGTCATTCTCAAGGAAGCGATCTGACCATGCTGCCCTTCTGGATCGCCCTGCAATTTCTGAGCAGTCTGCCGATTCGCCTGCCCGGCATGCCGACGCCTCAGGAACTGGGCCGTTCGCTGCTGTTTTATCCGCTGGTGGGGCTGCTGTTCGGCGCGATTCTGTGGGCGCTGAATGGGTTTTTGCTGGGCGCACCGTTGTTATTGCATGCAGCGTTGTTGCTGACGGTTTGGGTCTTGCTCAGCGGCGGGTTGCACCTCGACGGGCTGGCCGATAGCGCCGACGCGTGGCTGGGTGGTTTTGGTGATCGGGAGCGCACGCTGACGATCATGAAGGACCCGCGCAGTGGACCGATTGCCGTGGTGACTTTGGTGTTGGTGTTGTTGCTGAAGTTCGCGGCGTTGCTGGCGTTGATCGAGCAGCAGCACGGTATTGTCCTGATCATCGTTCCGCTGATTGGCCGCAGCGCGATGCTGGGCTTGTTCCTGACCACGCCGTACGTGCGCGCAGGCGGGCTGGGGCAGGCACTGGCGGACCATCTGCCGCGATTGGCGGGTCAGCAGGTGTTGGCGGTCAGTGCGGTGGCGTGTGTGCTGATTGCGGGGCTCAGCGGTGTTTGGGCGCTGGTGCTGGCGGCAGTGGTTTTTGTGTGGCTGCGGCGGGTGATGCTGCGTCGATTGGGCGGGACGACGGGGGATACGGCGGGGGCGATGCTGGAGTTGCTGGAGATGGCGGTGCTGGTAGGATTGGCGTTGGTCTGATGGTTTATGTGCGGGATGTGCTGGCCTCTTCGCGAGCAGGCTCGCTCCCACAGTTGATCGCATTCCCCCGTGGGAGCGAGCCTGCTCGCGAATACGGTCCGTCAGATACATCGATATCTTGATTTAACTCAACCGCGGGTATATACACGCACCATGCTCGATTCCCAATGTTTATGCATCAACCTGCGTCGCGCTGCCCGTGGCGTCAGCAGGCATTACGACGGCGCTCTCGACGGCTTCGGGATCAACGTTGCCCAGTATTCTTTGCTGTGCAATTTGCAGCGCCTGGATCAACCGAGTATTTCCACCCTCGCCGAAGCCATGGGCCTGGACCGCAGCACCCTCGGGCGCAATTTGCGTGTGCTGGAGGGCGAAGGGCTGGTGAAGCTGGTCGAGGGCGAGGACATGCGCAATCGCATCGTTCGCCTGACCGAGGCCGGTGCCGAACGCCTGGAGGCCGCCTTGCCGGCCTGGGAAGCAGCTCAACAACGGTTGATTGACCGACTGGGCGCTGAAAAACGCGAAACCTTGCTGCGACTGCTGGACGAACTGGCCTGAAGCCGGTTTTTCCGATCTTAAGCGGGTATATACCCGCTACCGGAGAACAAGAAATGACATCGATGTGGCGTACGTGTGGTTGGGTGTTGGTGGGGAGTGCGCTGATCCTCGCGTTGTCGTTGGGCGTGCGCCACGGCTTCGGGCTGTTTCTGGCGCCGATGAGCGCCGAGTTCGGCTGGGGGCGTGAGACCTTTGCGTTTGCCATCGCCTTGCAGAACCTGATCTGGGGCTTGGCGCAGCCCTTCACCGGCGCACTGGCCGACCGCTTCGGGGCGGCGAAAGTGGTGCTGGTCGGTGGTGTGTTCTATGCGCTGGGCCTGGTGTTCATGGGGATGTCCGACTCTGCCGTGACGCTGTCCCTGAGTGCGGGCCTGTTGATCGGCATCGGTCTGTCCGGCACTTCGTTCTCGGTGATCCTCGGTGTGGTCGGACGTGCGGTGCCACCAGAGAAGCGCAGCATGGGCATGGGTATCGCCAGTGCCGCCGGCTCGTTTGGCCAGTTCGCGATGTTGCCCGGCACGTTGGGTTTGATCGGCTGGCTCGGCTGGTCAGCCGCGCTGTTGGTGCTGGGCCTGTTGGTGGCGTTGATCGTGCCGCTGGTGAGCATGCTCAAGGACAAGCCGCTGCCGACACTCGGTCATGAACAAACCCTCTCCGAGGCGCTGCGCGAAGCTTGCTCTCATTCGGGGTTCTGGCTGTTGGCGTTCGGCTTTTTCGTTTGCGGTTTCCAGGTGGTGTTCATCGGCGTGCATTTGCCGGCGTATCTGGTGGATCAACACCTTCCGGCCACGGTCGGCACCACGGTGCTGGCGCTGATCGGGTTGTTCAACATCTTCGGAACGTACACCGCCGGATGGCTAGGCGGGCGCATGTCCAAACCGCGTTTGCTCACCGGTTTGTACCTGTTGCGTGCGGTGGTGATCACGCTGTTCCTGTGGGCGCCGGTCACGACGACCACGGCGTACCTGTTCGGCATGGCCATGGGGTTCTTGTGGCTGTCGACCGTACCGCTGACCAACGGCACCGTGGCGACCTTGTTCGGTGTGCGCAACCTGTCCATGCTTGGCGGGATTGTGTTCCTGTTTCACCAGCTCGGTTCGTTTCTTGGCGGCTGGTTGGGCGGGGTGGTGTATGACCGGACCGGGAGCTATGACTTGATCTGGCAAGTGGCGATTCTCTTGAGCCTGTTGGCCGCCGCTCTGAACTGGCCGGTGCGTGAGCAGCCGGTGGCGCGCCTGCAAACACAGATGAGTGCGATATGAACAGTCTCTGGCCGCGAATCGCTGTGGCGGCTGTCTGCGCCTTGTTGCTGGCATTGTCATGGTGGGGCTGGCATCAGGGCGGCCTGGCGCTGATGCAGTTGGGCATGGGTGCTTGCTAGCGAGCGGTGAGGGCGAGTAACTTCGTTTTTGACGACTTATCAAGGATGCACCGACATGCTGATGCGCTGGATTACCGTCCCCGCGTTGCTGATGGCAATGACCGGGCTGGCTCAGGCCGAGTGCCCTGAACTGCTGCAAGGTTCATTGCAAAAACTGCGGGCCAAGGAATCGATCGACCTGTGCCAACGGTTCGAGGGTAAACCGCTGGTGGTGGTCAATACCGCGAGCCACTGCGGTTTCGCCCCACAGTTCAAAAGCCTTGAGGCGCTCAATCAGCGCTTCAAGGGAGAGGGGCTGGAGGTGATTGGCGTTCCGTCCAACGATTTCAAGCAAGAGTCCAAGGACACCGCCGAAACCGCCAAGGTTTGTTATGTGAATTACGGCGTGACCTTCACCATGACCGAACCTCAGGCCGTGCGAGGCGACAACGCGACGCACCTGTTCAAGGTCCTGGCCGCGCAGAGCAGCGCACCGAAGTGGAATTTCTACAAATACGTGGTCGATCGCAAAGGCCAGGTAATCGCCAATTTCTCAAGCCTGACCAAACCCGATGATCCGGAGTTCATTGCCGCGGTGCAGCAAGCCCTGGCTTCCCAACCCTGATCAGCGGCCATTAAAAAGCCCCGCCTCTGTACAAGAGAGCGGGGCTTTTTTTGATTCAGCAGGCGAGGGGTTCAGCCTCGCGTTGAATCATCAGAAGCGGTAGGTCGCGCCGACACCGAAACCGTTCGCCCAGTTTTCATACTTGGCGTTGTAGGTCTGGCCACGGTCGTTGGTGTTGTTGATCTTGACCGACTCCTCGCGCAGGTACGAGTACGCCAGGTCAATGGTCAGGTCGTCGGTTGGGCTCCAGCCAGCGCCCAGGCTGAAAATCTTGCGATCGCCAGTCGGGATGCGTGGGGAACGGTCGGTGTTGTTGGTCGGCGCCTGGTCAACGGACAGACCGGTACGCAGTACCCATTCCTTGTTCAGCTGGTAGGACGCGCCGATGGCGTGAGCCCAGGTGTCGTGCCAGTCCTGTTCTTCGGTGATGGTACCGAACTGACCGTTCAGAACAGCCGGAACACCTTTGCTTTCGACGGTGATTTCTTTCAGGCGGCTCCAGCGAGTCCAGGTGCTGCCTGCGTAAAGAGTCCACTTGTCGTCGAGCTGGTGAGTGACCGAGAAGTCCACCGATTCAGGCGTGGTCAGGTCCAGCGAAGCGTCGTACTTCTGGCTTGGGTTCTGGCCGATCAGGCCCAGCACGTTGTAGTTGACCTTGGTGTCACCGTCGAGCTTGTACTTCACTTTCGAGTGGTAGGTCAGGCCGACGCGAGTGCTGTCGGTGGCTTGAACCAGCACGCCGATGTTGTAGCCCAGCGCGGTGTCGTCACCCTTGATCTTGACCTTGCCATCTGGCGCGGCCTGGGTGATCGACAGGTTCGATTCCAGGGTGCCGTCGATGCGGTTGATGGTCGGGCCGAAACCGATGGACACCTTGTCGTTGAAGGCGTAGCTGACAGTCGGTTGCAGGGTGACGATCTTGACTTCGCTCTTGCTGCCGAAGTAACGACCGGCAAAGCCGTTTTCGTAGTCGGTTACCAGGCCGAACGGTGCGTACACACCGATACCGAATGCCCAGTGGTCGTCGATTGGCTTGACGTAGTAGCCCATCGGCACGCCCATGAAAGGGACCATGTCACCTTTGTTGGTACCGCCATTCGGACTGGAGCTGGCGTTGCTGATGTCAGTGTGTGCGTCGATGAATGCAACACCGCCGGTGACTTGTTCGCGCTTGATGCGGGACATGCCGGCAGGGTTGCCAACAATGGTGGATGCGTCGTCGGCAGAAGAAGATCGCCCGGCAAAACCTGTACCCATCCCGCTGATGCTTTGTTCGTTGAGGGCAAAGCCACTTGCAAAGAGCTGGGTGGATGCCAGGGTAACGGCGAGGCTAAGGGTGGTTTTGAGCATTACTTTTTTCATTATTAGAACTCCTGGTGATCACCGGGGCGAAAATTACCAACATTTTCGTCCCAGCGCTATAGGCTGTATGGCTTGAGTTAGAGCGGTTTTGTAGGACAATCCGACCGGATTCGCGGCCAGATGCACGATCTTGTGAAACCGGTGGGTCAGCAGGCGACCTGATTCAGCGGTGAAACACAGGTTTGCCAAGCGTAAGTGAAGTCGCGCAGGCGTCCCTGAGGCTGAAAGGTCTGACGCCAGATTCGGGCCATGCCCAACAAATCATCGGCGGCGGGGAGGGGGGTGTTCTGTTCTTCCACCAGCAGCCAGGCAATGGCGGTGGCGTAACGCAGGTTAACGGTCAATTCCAGGTGCGGCCCGGTGAGGAAGGCATGTTGGCTGGCCAGGCCTCGAACGAGACTTGCGCGATCCGGGTCCAGTGCCAGGTAATGATCCCAGAGTGCCTGGTGGCGGGGCTCGGCAATTCGGTACAGGCCGTGTCCACGGCGGTCATGCAGGGCGGAACCAAGGGCTGACTGACTGGCGGCGATACCCAGCAGCAAGGATTCGGCAGTTGCGCTATGGCGTCCGAGGTAAATCAAGGTCGGACGAATCACATAACGGCACAGTTCGCTGGCAGCGATACCCATAAAGCCCTCGAAACATGAAGTGGGCGGCGATACCTGAAGGGGGCCTTGGCAGCGGTGGATCGAATCAGGCTCGCCGGAAGCGGATCAAGCCGCTTGAGTTGAAGTGTAGTGTCATATTCACGCTGTAAAGGACTGTTTTTAAAATATTTCCAGCTTCGAGTTATAACCGTTATATCGGTTAGTGCTTAGTGAGTTGCAGGGAAAAGGGAAATATCGGGCAATAAAAAGCCCCGCTTTTTGAGCGGGGCTTTTGGTTTTTCAGTCTTTCTGGCGTCTCAGGCAATCAAGGCCTGGCGGGTACGCTCGATCACGGCCTGCAGCGGCTCTGCGCTGGAGTATTGATCGGGGTACAGGCGTTCGCTGTGACGAGCGATGCCGTGTTCGTTGACCAGAGTGAAACTGAAGCAGCCTTTGCGAGCAGCCATGATCAGGCAGTTCATTGGGGCAAAAGCGTTGGTTAGGGTGCGGATGGCATCCTGAGTGTGGATTTGAGTAGACATAGTGTTGGTGTTCCTACAAGCGACACGGATAAGAGCCGTGCAAAATTAAAACGTTCCAGTGACGACGACCACCATTGGTCGAACGAAGAACCCGACTGGAACAAAGCAGCCAGTTTGAAGCGCTGATAATTGGCGCGCTTGGGCTGGCAGGTAGGTACTTAGGAGGGCAGGCAACACATCAAGGGCAAAGGTTCTGGGCCCGGGGTGAAGATCCTGATCAATTTGCAGGCTGGTTCGGTCAGAGTAAGTGAGCTTCGCAACACCCTTCGCTTTGTTCGAAGGCTGTGTTGGCGCAAGGTTTACCTGGAAACCATCGAGGTGGTCGATCCTGTTTTGTCGGTGGAGGCTTCTCTTGAGGGAAGGCTGACCGCGAGGATTTGTTCGACCAGAATTGACTTTCAGCTTGGTACTAACGCCGCGGATACTAACGGATTGAATTTGAGAATGGAAGTGTGTTAGCAAAAAAGATCGAAGAAGCTGGGTCTCTCGCCCTGCAATGGCTCACATTCCGACCGGTGGTGGCTGTCACTCATCGGCTCGCAATCTGCCTGGATCAAGGGTTTTGCCGATTTATCCCCAGAGGCCATACAAAAACGCGCCGAAAAAGTGCATCCATATAACCGCCGCCAAGGTACTTGTGCACATAAGTTGCGCAGACTGTAACCCCACTGTCATCCAGGCCTCACCCGCAGTGGGTGCCTGTATTGAAAATTTAAGTCAATGAAAAACATCGCTTTTTTTTACTGGTGAAAAAATCGTCAGTTTGACTGCGAGCCCCATTCCACAGGGCTTTGCGCGAGTTCAAGGGCGGTTGTCCACTGAGTTATCCACAGCTTCTGTGGATTGTCCCGAGCGCTTGCTCTAGCACGGGCGTGCCGGGTTTTTTTAGGCTTTACCTGTAAGAAAAAAAGAGTAGAGTTGCGCGCCTTCCGATCTGTCCCACAGTGCTTTATGAAGTTTCGCTCAGTATCAATCTCTGCTACCTCCACACCTCCACGTGTTACCCCACCCAAGCGCTTTTCGATGCGAGTCGCCGAATGGCTGCTGGACAGTCCGCGTCTTGGGGATAACCGCAACGTCAAGCACTTCGCCGGGCGCTTGCTCAAACAGCCTGCCCGTGAAGGCGTGGTGGCTGCGCAAAGTCGCCTCGGACAACTGATGTGCCGCGAATGTGGCAATGCCCGTGATCGCCGTATCGGTCAGGACCTGCTGCGTCAGGCCGCCCGGGCAGGGGACACGCGCGCCCAGCAGGAACTGGGCCTGATCGAAGACTGAGCTGTCCAAGTCAGGTGGCCTTGGTTAACCTTCAAGCTTTATCTCATCGGCAGGAATCTCTATGGCTATGGACTTGACCAGCCTATTACTCGGTCTGGCGGGCGCGGGCCTGCCATTGCTGGTACTGGCCTGGCAAATTCAGCGCCGTGCGAGCGGCGCGCAAGCCGAGGCCGCTCTGCTGGAAGAGCGTCTGGCCATGGCCCAACTGGCGCAGGACGGCCTGAACGCCCAACTCGACGCCTGTCGCGATGAAATCGGTGATCTGAGTCAGGCCAATGCCGCCAAGCAAGCGGACCTCGCTGCCACGCGCCGTGAAGTCGAGCTGCTGCAAATCGAGCGTGACGACGCCCGCGATGCCTCTCACGCCTGGAACATCGAACGCGCCGGTAAAGAGGCTGAGCTGCGTCGCCTGGACACGCTGGCGGCCTCACTCAATGCCGAGCTGCGCGAGCAACAGGAAAGCCATCAGCAACGCCTCAGTGACCTGCAGGGTTCGCGAGACGAGCTGCGAGCGCAGTTCGCCGAACTGGCGGGCAAGATTTTCGACGAGCGTGAGCAGCGCTTCGCCGAAACCAGTCAACAGCGGCTAGGCCAATTGCTCGATCCGTTGAAAGAACGCATTCAGTCTTTCGAAAAACGCGTCGAGGAAAGTTATCAGGCCGAAGCCCGCGAGCGTTTCTCGCTGGCCAAGGAACTGGAACGCCTGCAACAGCTGAACTTGCGCCTGAGTGACGAAGCCACCAACCTCACTCGCGCCTTGAAAGGGCAGAAGACCCAAGGCAACTGGGGCGAGCTGATTCTCGAGCGAGTGCTTGAACACGCGGGCCTGGAGAAGGGCCGCGAGTATCAGACCCAGGTCACTCTCAAAGGCCCGGATGGCGAGCGCTTCCAGCCGGATGTGATTATTTACCTGCCGGGCGACAAGCAGGTGGTGGTCGACTCCAAGGTCAGCCTGACGGCCTATCAGCAATACGTGGCGGCCGAAGACGACGCCATCGGCCAGATCGCCATCAAGCAGCACGTTCTGTCGCTGCGCAATCACGTCAAAGGCCTGTCGGGCAAGGATTACAAGCGGCTCGACGGCTTGCACAGCCTGGATTTCGTCTTGCTCTTCGTGCCGATCGAAGCGGCGTTTTCCGCGGCTTTGCAGGCAGAACCGACGCTGTTCCAGGAAGCTTTCGACCGCAACATCGTGATCGTCAGCCCCACCACCTTGTTGGCGACTCTGCGGGTCATCGACAGCTTGTGGAAGCAGGAGCGCCAGAGCCAGAACGCCCGGGAAATCGCCGAGCGTGCCGGGTGGCTGTACGACAAGTTCGTGTTGTTCATTCAGGATCTGGATGAAGTCGGCAATCGCTTGCAGCAACTGGACAAAGCCTACAGCTCTGCGCGCAACAAGCTGACAGAAGGCCGTGGCAATCTGGTCAGTCGCAGCGAACAGCTGAAGTTGCTCGGCGCACGAGCCAGCAAGAGCTTGCCGGCGGATTTGCTGGAGCGGGCGATGACCGATGTGGATGGCTTGGCCGAGTTGCCGGAGTAATCTTTCAGCACTGCACTGCTTTTGTGGCGAGGGAGCTTGCTCCCGCTCGGCTGCGTAGCAGTCGTCAATCAGGCAGCGCTTTTTTTCCTGAGTAAATCGGTGATTGGTTTTGGGGCTGCTTCGCAGCCCAGCGGGAGCAAGCTCCCTCGCCACACGTTGTGTAAAGCCAAATGGCCGCGCTACAACGGCAAATGCCGACTCAACAATGCCCGTAACGCCGCCGGTTTCACCGGTTTGGCCAGATAATCCAGCCCCGCCGCATGCACCTGCGCCACCGTCTCGGGCCGGCCATCGGCGCTGATCACCACCCCCGGCACCGGTTCTCCCAATTGAGTGCGCAGCCACGCCATCAGCTCGGTCCCGGTTTCGCCATGGTCCAGGTGGTAATCCACCAGCGCCAGTTGCGGACGAACCCCGTCGTTGAGCAGCGCTGCACATTCCTCTCGGTTACGCGCCGTCCAGACCTGGCAACCCCAGCGCGTCAGCAGACTGTTCATGCCGATCAGAATGCTGTCTTCATTATCGATGCACAGCACCTGCGCGCCGCTCAGCACATGGCCGTTGAGTTCGGCGGTCTTGGGCGCCACCACGGTTTGTGCCCGAGCCAGCGGCACACTGACGCTGAACACACTGCCGCGCCCCGGCCAGGAGCGAACTTGTAGCGTATGTCCCAAGACGCGGCACAATCCATCGGCAATCGCCAGGCCCAATCCCAGGCCTTTCTCCGCGCGGGTCTGGTGACTGTCGAGGCGTTTGAATTCTTCGAAGATCACCTGCAGTTTGTCCTGCGCAATGCCCGGCCCGCGGTCCCAGACCTCCAGGCACAATTCACCCTTGCGCCGGCGAACGCCCAGCAGCACCGGGCCTTTGGCATAGCGGAACGCATTGGTCAGGAAGTTTTGCAGGATCCGTCGCAGCAATTTGATGTCGCTGTCGATCCGTAATGTGCTGCTGCGAACCCGGAAGGCCAGCCCTTGTTCCTGAGCCTGCGCCTTGAATTCGGCGGCGAGGGGGGCGAACAGTTCGTTGAGCGCGAACGGTTTGGTGTCCGGGTTGATCTTGCCGTTTTCCAGGCGGGAAATATCCAGCAGGTCACTGATCAAGTCCTCGGCCGAACGCAACGAACTGTCCAGGTGATGGACCAGTTTTTGCGCCTCGCCCGACAGGCCATCGTCCTGGTGAGACAGCGCGGCGGAGAACAGGCGCGCAGCGTTCAGCGGTTGCATCAAGTCATGGCTGACGGCGGCCAGAAAGCGGGTTTTCGACTGGTTGGCAGATTCGGCAGTGCCCTTGGCTTCGGTCAATGCCACGTTGAGTTGCGACAACTCGTGGGTACGCTCGGCCACCCGTTGCTCCAGGCCTTCATTGGCTTCGGTCAGCGCTTGTTCGGCTTCGCGGAACGCGGTGATGTCGGTGAAACTCATGACGAAACCACCGCCGGGCATCGGATTGCCGATCAGCTCGATCACCCGCCCGTTGGGGAACAGTCGTTCCGAGGTATGGGCGCGGCCCTGACGCATCCAGTGCAGGCGGCGGGCAACATGCACTTCGGCTTCCCCTGCACCGCACAAGCCGCGTTCGGCGTTGTGGCGAATGATGTCGGCAATCGGTCGACCGACGCTGATCAGGCCGTCCGGGTAGTTGAACAGCTCCAGATAACGCCGGTTCCAGGCCACCAGTTTCAGCGACTGGTCGACCACGCTGATGCCCTGGGTGATGTTTTCGATCGCGCCTTGCAGCAGGGCTCGGTTGAACTGCAGCACTTCCGACGCTTCGTCGGCGATCCGGACGACATCTTCCAGCTGCATTTCCCGACCTTCGATGGCGGCTTTTACTACCGCCCGCGTCGAGGATGCGCCGAGGACGCCCGCCAACAAGCGTTCGGTGTGGGCGATCCATTCACCGTCGGCGTTCTGATTCGGATTGAAACCTTTGCCTTGGCGGTAGGCGAAACGGATGAAGCTCTGACGGGCCCGTTCTTCGCCGACGAAACGGGCGGCCAGTTGCAGCAAATCATCGATCTGCACGGCGAGCATCGAGCGGGCGCTTGGGCGGGCGCTGATTTCCTGGCCGATAAAACGACCGGCCTGCCAGTGCTCGGAAACCCGCGTCCGGGACAGTACCGAGACCCAGGCAAACAAGGTGAAATTACCGGCCAGCGACAGCACCACGCCTTGGGTCAGCGGGGTGATCGGCAGGTTCATCGGGTTGCTGTGCAACCACGCGAGACCCGGGAAACTTTCGAGTGGCCAGCCGAGGCTACGGGCCGCAATCGGCAAGATCAGCGTGTAGAACCACAGGAATGTCCCGGCGGCGAGGCCGGCGAATACGCCGCGGCGGTTGGCCTGTTTCCAGTACAGCGCGCCGAGCATGGCCGGGGCCAGTTGCGTCACGGCGGCGAAGGCGATCTGGCCGATGGTTGCGAGGCTGGCGGTCGAGCCCAGCAGGCGATAGCTGACGTAGGCCAGCAGCAAAATCACCACGATGGTCACCCGGCGTACCGAGAGCATCCATTGGCGAAACACTTCGAATGGTCGCTCGGCGTTGTTGCGGCGTAGCAACCACGGCAGCAGCATGTCGTTGGACACCATGGTCGACAGCGCCACGCTGGCGACGATCACCATGCCGGTGGCCGCCGAAGCGCCGCCGATAAACGCCAGCAAGGCGAGGGCGGGGTGAGCCTCGGCCAGCGGCAGACTGATGACGAACGAGTCCGGCAGCACCGAGCTGGGCAGCAGCATCTGGCCGGCGAGGGCGATCGGTACGACAAACAATGCGGCCAACGCCAGGTAGGCCGGAAACACCCATTTGGCCAGGCGCAAATCCTGAGGATCAATGTTCTCCACCACCGTCACATGGAACTGCCGGGGCAGACAGATGATTGCCATCATCGCGACGCCCGTCTGCACCACCATCGACGGCCAGTTGATGGTTTCCTTCCAGTATTCTTCGAGGCGCGGAGCGAGCATGGCCTGGTTGAACAGGTCGTCGAAACCGTCGTACAGGCCGAAGGTCACGAAGGCGCCGACGGCGAGAAACGCGAACAGTTTGACCAGTGCCTCAAACGCGATGGCCAGCACCATGCCACGGTGGTGTTCCGTTGCATCAAGGTTGCGGGTACCGAAGACAATGGTGAACAGCGCCAGCACCAGCGACACAATCAATGCGGTGTCCTGTGCTCGAACCCCCATCGCGTCGGCGCCCGCGCCAATCAGCAGGTTCACTCCGAGCACAATGCCCTTGAGCTGCAAGGCGATGTAGGGCAACACGCCGACCAGACAGATCAGCGCGACCACAATCGCCAGCGACTGGGATTTACCGTAGCGGGCGGCAATGAAGTCGGCGATGGAGGTGATGTTTTCCTGCTTGCTGATCATCACCATTTTTTGCAGGACCCACGGCGCACCCACCAGCAGCAGGATCGGCCCGAGGTAGATTGGCAGGAACGACCAGAGCTGTTCCGCCGCCTGGCCGACGGCGCCAAAGAATGTCCAGCTGGTGCAGTAGACCGCCAGCGACAGGCTGTACACCCACGCGCGCACGCGCGGCGGCAACGGCGTGCTGCGACGGTCACCGTAGAAGGCGATGGCGAACATGATGGCCATATAGGCCAGGGCGACGGCGGCGATCAGCCCGCTGGACAGCGACATGGGAACTCCAGACGAAAGACAACCGGGACTCCCGCCCGGTCAGACAGTCTCGCACGACCGCCCCGGTTAGTCAGTGTCGACCAAGGTCGTGGCGTGGCGGGGTGTCGCAGGCGGTTGGAATGCTATTCCCTGTGGGAGCGAGCCTGCTCGCGAAGGGGCCATCACTGATTCAACGCAATCCCGATCAACCGATGCAATTCCTCAACCTCCAACGGCGCCTCGGAAAACAGGATACGAAACACGATAGGCGCCGCCACCATGTTGATCAGCCGATCGACACCCGGTTTCGGTTCGTTCGGATAACGATCCAGAATCATCTGCAACTGCCCGCCAATGATCGTCGCGCAATAGCTCGGCCTGAGGCTCGCTTGCACGTCGCGCAGCATGTTGCGGCCCGGTTCGGAGCTCATCTCGTCCAGATACTGTTCCGCCCAGACTTGTACATCACCGCGCAGGCTGCCGGTATCGGCCGCTGCGGTTTCCGGCTGCATGCGGGCGAGGGCGACGTCCGCCAACAATGCCGACAAATCACCCCAGCGCCGATAGATAGTCGACGGCGTAACCCCCGCACGCGTGGCGATTTGCGGCACGGTCACAGTGGCGCGGTCCTGCTCTTCGAGCAGTTCGCGCACAGCCTTGTGAATCGATTCCTGTACCCGGGCACTGCGGCCGCCGGGACGTAAAGTGGGGCCTGTCATTAGCTGTTTCCTGTTCTCGCCGAGACATGCCGTCAGGCAACGCCCCGGCTCTAAAAGCCATGCATCGGACCTTAACACAAAGAATTTGCTTTAAGCGTCAACCAGTAGCACACTCCGCAAAAGCGAAAAGTTAGCTTTTGCGGAGTGTGCCGATGTCCAGTTCTCAATCAAATCGTGCAAGCCTGTGGTTTCTGGCGATCACTTTACTCAGTTTTCTCGCGGCCTCCACAGCGCCGACGCCGTTGTATCGCTTGTACCAAGAGCAGATGCACTTCTCGGCCGCGACCCTGACCCTGATTTTCGGTGTCTACGCGTTCAGCCTGCTGGCGGCGCTGCTGACGGTCGGTTCGCTGTCGGATCACCTGGGGCGCAAACCGGTGATTTTCACCGCCGTGGTGCTGAATATTCTGGCGATGTTGCTGTTTATCAAGGCTGACAGCGTCGCGTGGCTGATCAGTGCCCGAGTGCTGCAAGGGTTTGCCACCGGCATGGCGACCGCGGTGCTGAGTGCCACGCTGCTGGACATCGACCGTCAGCAGGGGCCGCTGATCAACAGCGTTGCGCCGTTGCTCGGCATGGCCCTGGGCGGATTGGGTTGTGGTTTGCTCGCCGAATTTGCCCCTGCGCCGTTGCACCTGACTTATTGGCTGCTGCTCGTCCTGTTTGCGTTGCAGGCGCTCTACATCTGGCGCTTGCCGGAAAGTGTCTCCCGTCAACCGGGAGCATGGGCGTCATTACGGCCGACCCTGCATGTGCCGGTTCAAGCGCGCTCGACCTTATGGCGGGTATTGCCGCTGAATACGGCGACGTGGGCGCTCGGCGGTTTTTATGCCTCCCTGGCACCTTCGTTGGTGCGCACGGCCACGGGTTCAACTTCGAACCTGATTGCCGGGTCGACCGTCGCCGCGCTGACGGTGACAGGGGCGTTGATGATTTTCACCCTGCGCAATCGTCCCGCCGCTCTGGCGCTGCATTGGGGAGCAAGCCTCCTGCCAATCGGTATCGTCATGGTGTTACTGGGTGTGCACAGCGCCAGCCTGCCATTGTTTTTCTTCGGCACACTCGTCGCCGGTTGTGGTTTCGGTGCCGGTTTTCTCGGGGCCGTGCGCAGTCTGGTGCCGCTGGCGTTACCCCATGAACGCGCGGGGCTGATGTCGTCGTTTTACGTGCTTAGTTACCTGGCGTTCTGTTTGCCATCGTTGTTGGCCGGGAACCTGACGCGCACGTTCGGCCTGGTCGCAACCACCGACGGCTATGGCGCCGTGCTGATCGTGCTCTCCGTTGGCGCTTTGCTGGCGTTGATCCGTCAGCGCTCGTTGAAAGCCTGTGGCGCTGATGTGCGTTGATCGCTAGCCTTGGCTTCACCATTCATTTCGACGGACCGCCCCATGAAGATTATCCGCAGCAAATCCTTCACCGCTGAGCGTGCCTGGGGCGCGTTGGACATCGCCAACATGAACGGCATCACCACCCGTTTGCACTGGACCGATCAGCCTTACAAATGGCACGTCAACGATGGCCAGGAAGTGTTCGTGGTGCTGGATGGACAGGTGCAGATGCGCTATCGCGAAGAGGGCATCGAGAAGCAGGCTCTGCTGGACGTCGGCGACATCTTTTATGCCTCCGTCGGCACCGAGCATGTGGCGCATCCGCAGGGCGCGGCGCGGATTCTGGTGATCGAATCGGAAGGCAGTGTCTGAGGCTATATCTGCAAAACAGATAAGTTATAGAGATATTACCCGTTATATAGATATTCGATTCAGTTCTACCATGGGCTCCACCTCACCAGAGGACAGGAGTTCGCCATGACATGCCCTAACAGCATCAAAACCGGTATCAAACCGTTCAGCCATTTGCAGCACCCGCGTGAAGTCATCCGTCAATTCACGCCCAACTGGTTCGCCGCGACCATGGGCACCGGGGTGCTCGCGCTGGCGCTGGCGCAATTGCCACTTGCCATTCCCGGTTTGCGCGCGTTCGCCGAAGGGTTGTGGCTATTCAATATTTTCCTGTTCGCCGTCTTCACCGCCGTGTACACCGCGCGCTGGGTGCTGTTCTTCGACGAAGCGCGGCGAATTTTCGGTCATTCCACGGTCTCGATGTTCTTCGGCACCATTCCCATGGGCCTGGCGACCATCATCAACGGCTTTCTGGTGTTCGGCCTGCCACGTTGGGGCGATGGCGTGATTCATATCGCCGAAATGCTCTGGTGGCTGGATGTGGCGATGTCGCTGGCGTGTGGTGTGCTGATTCCCTACATGATGTTCACCCGTCAGGAACACAGCATCGACCAGATGACTGCAGTCTGGTTGTTGCCGGTTGTGGCCGCTGAAGTCGCGGCGGCCAGCGGTGGCCTGCTGGCGCCGCACCTGGCGGATGCTCATTCGCAACTGGTGGTGCTGGTGACGAGCTACGTGCTCTGGGCGTTTTCCCTGCCGGTCGCCTTCAGCATTCTGACTATCCTGTTGCTGCGCATGGCGCTGCATAAATTGCCTCACGAAAACATGGCCGCTTCGAGCTGGCTCGCGTTGGGTCCGATTGGCACCGGGGCGCTGGGCATGTTGCTGCTGGGGGCGGACGCGCCGGCCATCTTCGCTGCCAACGGTCTGCCGGGCATCGGTGAAATCGCTGCGGGGCTGGGACTGGTAGCCGGGATCACCCTGTGGGGCTTCGGTTTGTGGTGGATGCTGATCGCGGTGCTGATTACCTTGCGTTACCTGCGCGCCGGCATCCCGTTCAACCTCGGCTGGTGGGGGTTTACCTTCCCGTTGGGCGTCTACTCGCTGGCGACGTTGAAACTGGCCAGCACCTTGAACCTGACGTTTTTCAGTGTCTTTGGCTGCGTGCTGGTGGCTTTGCTGGCGGTGATGTGGCTGATCGTTGCCCGGCGCACATTGCAAGGCGCGTGGCGCGGTGAGCTGTTTGTCTCGCCGTGCATCGCAGGATTAAAGAAATAACCTGCCAGGATTAGGTAATGTGTGGCCTGGATCGACGTTCGGCATTCCAATAAACGTATCCACGCCACTCGTTACCTAACCTCAGGGACACATGGAAGATGAGTCACCCCTCACAGTTCACCTTGCTCCGCACCCGGCGTTTCCTGCCGTTTTTCGTGACCCAGTCCCTCGGGGCGTTTAACGACAACATCTTCAAGCAGTCGTTGATCCTCGCCATTCTCTACAAACTGACCATCGACGGTGACCGCTCGATCTACGTCAACCTCTGTGCGCTGCTGTTCATCCTGCCGTTCTTTCTGTTCTCGGCGCTGGCCGGGCAGTTCGGCGAGAAGTTCGCCAAGGACCGCTTGATCCGCCTGATCAAACTCGGCGAAATCGCGATCATGACGGTCGGCGCAGTGGGTTTCGTCTTTGATCATCTGTCGCTGATGCTGATCGCACTGTTCGCCATGGGCACGCACTCGGCGCTGTTCGGGCCGGTGAAATACTCGATCCTGCCTCAGGCCCTGCGCGAAGAAGAGCTGGTCGGCGGTAACGGGTTGGTGGAAATGGGCACTTTCCTGGCGATTCTCGCCGGGACCATTGGTGCCGGGATCATGATGTCGTCCAGTCACTACGCGCCCATCGTCTCCAGCGCGATCATCGGCGTTGCGGTGCTGGGTTATCTGGCCAGTCGCAGCATTCCGCGGGCGGCGGCCGCTTCGCCGGAAATGCGCCTGAACTGGAACATCTTCAGTCAATCCTGGGCCACGTTGAAATTGGGCCTTGGGCAGACCCCGGCGGTGTCGCGTTCGATTGTCGGCAACTCGTGGTTCTGGTTCGTCGGGGCGATATACCTGACGCAGATCCCGGCCTATGCCAAAGAGTGGATGCACGGCGACGAAACCGTGGTGACGCTGATTCTGACGGTGTTCTCGGTGGGTATCGCGCTCGGCTCGATGCTCTGTGAAAAGCTCTCCGGGCGCAAAGTCGAGATTGGCCTGGTGCCGTTCGGCTCGTTTGGTCTGACCGTGTTTGGTCTGTTGCTGTGGTGGCATTCCGGCGGGATTCCGGACAGCGCAACCGGCCATGGCTGGGTCGAAATCCTCGGCTTTGGTCACACCTGGCTGGTATTGATCGACATCCTTGGCCTGGGGATCTTCGGTGGTTTCTACATCGTGCCGCTGTATGCGCTGATCCAGTCACGCACCGCCGAGAACGAGCGGGCGCGGGTGATTGCTGCCAACAACATTCTTAATGCGTTGTTCATGGTGGTCTCGGCGATTGTCTCGATCATCTTGTTGAGCCTGGTCAAGCTGTCGATTCCGCAGCTGTTCCTGGTGGTGTCGCTGCTGAACATCGGCGTCAACGCCTACATCTTCAAGATCGTCCCCGAATTCAGCATGCGCTTCATGATCTGGCTGCTCAGCCACTCCATGTACCGCGTGGAGCATCGCAATCTGGAGCTGATTCCCGATGAAGGCGCAGCGCTGCTGGTGTGCAATCACGTGTCCTTTGTCGATGCGCTACTGATCGGCGGCGCAGTCCGTCGGCCGATTCGCTTTGTGATGTACTACAAAATCTACAACCTGCCGGTGCTGAACTTTATCTTTCGCACGGCCGGGACGATTCCGATAGCGGGGCGTCAGGAAGACATTCAAATCTACGAAAGAGCCTTCAAGCGGATTGCGCAGTATCTGAAGGATGGCGAGTTGGTGTGTATCTTTCCGGAAGGCAAATTGACTGCTGACGGGGAGATCAATGAGTTCAAGGGTGGGCTGACGCGGATTCTTGAAGAGACACCAGTGCCGGTGATTCCGCTGGCGTTGCAGGGGTTGTGGGGGAGTTTCTTCAGCCGCGATCCGGGCAAGGGGTTGTTTCGCCGGTTGTGGTCGCGGGTGACGTTGGTGGCGGGGCCTGCAGTGGCGGTTGAAGTAGCGGAGCCGGCGAAGTTGCAGGCGATGGTTGGCGAGTTGCGCGGCACCGTTAGATAGCCGGTGAATGTGCTGGCCTCATCGCGAGCAGGCTCACTCCCACAGGGGAATTGTGATCGACACAGATCATATGTGGGAGCGAGCCTGCTCGCGAAAACGGTAGTGGCCTAGGCGCTAACCTTGAGGCCGATCAACCCGGCAATGATCAGCGCCACACTGGCCAACCGAAACAGCGCCATCGACTCACCAAACAGAATGATCCCGGCAATCACCGTGCCGACCGCACCCACGCCCGTCCAGATCGCATAGGCGGTGCCCAGCGGCAATTCCTTCATCGCAAGGCCCAGCAAGCCAAGGCTGATGGCCATGGCCGCAACGGTCAACGCGGTGGGCAGGGGACGGCTGAAACCGTCGGTGTACTTCAGGCCAACGGCCCAGCCAACTTCGAACAGGCCGGCGAAAAACAGGATGATCCAGGACACGGAAGACCTCCATCGATTGACGGGGTCGTCCCCAGATTAATGACTCGATCGAGCCGCGAGGTCGTCCTCGCGTTGCGCCATAGAGTGCCCATCATTAATCCGGGGATCAAGTTTTCGGCTTATTCGGTGGCCTGTCGCGCAGCGATTTCCCGGTCTTCTTTCTCGCTCATTCGACGGAAATACGTCGAGAGCAGCGCCCCGGAAATGTTGTGCCACACGCTGAACAACGCACTCGGCACTGCCGCCAGCGGCGAGAAATGGGCACTGGCCAGCGCGGCGCCCAGCCCGGAATTCTGCATGCCGACTTCCAGCGCCAGGGATTTGCGTTGGGCCAATGGCAGCTTGAACAGGCGCCCGGTGAAGTAGCCCAGCAGATAGCCGAAGCTGTTGTGCAGCATGACCACGGCCATGATCAGCAGGCCGGACTCGGCAATCTTCGCCTGGCTGGCGGCGACCACGGCGGTGACGATGATCACGATGCTCACCACCGAAATCAGCGGCAACACTTCTACCGCGTGGCGCACCCTGGCGCCGAGCACGCGTTGCGCAACCACACCGAGGATGATCGGCAACAGCACCACTTGCAGGATCGACCAGAACAGCTCCATGAAGGACACCGGCAACCACGCCGAGGCCAGCAGCCAGATCAGTGCCGGGGTCAGCAGCGGGGCGAGGAGGGTGGTGACGGCGGCGATGGCCACCGACAGGGCCAGATCGCCGCGTGCCAGCCAGGTCATGACGTTCGACGAGGTGCCGCTTGGGCAGCAACCGACCAGAATGACCCCGACAGCGATTTCCGGCGGCAGGTGAAACGCCTGGCAGAGCAACCACGCCACACCGGGCATGATCACGAAATGGGCAACCACGCCAAGGGCCACGCGCCACGGATGGCGGGCGACTTCGGCGAAGTCTTCGAGTTTGAGGGTCAGGCCCATGCCGAACATCACCAGCCCCAGCAGTGGCACGATCGCGCCTTTGAGGCCGATGAACCACGCCGGTTGCAGGAATGCCACGACCGCGAAAATCAGTACCCAGTAAGCGAAGGTGTTGCCGACAAAACGGCTTAATGCAGCGAGTGCGCGCATGACCTGATCCTTATTATTAAGTAGCGTCACAAAACCCAATGTGGGAGCGAGCCTGCTCGCGAAGGCAGTGTGTCAGTCACTATATTTGTCGACTGGCACTCCGCCTTCGCGAGCAGGCTCGCTCCCACAGTTGAGATCACAAGCGTTTAGATCCCCTGCGGCGTCTCTTCGCCGCCCAACGCTTCAACCAGCGCCGGCAGGAAGTCGCCGAAGGTCAGCATCATCAGGGTGAAGCTGGCGTCCAGTTGGCCGAGGGCCTCTTCGCCGCCGTCCTGTTCCGCTTGATCCTGCAGCAGGTCTTCGAATTTCAGGCGCTTGACCACCATCTTGTCGTCGAGGACGAACGACAGTTTGTCTTGCCAGGCCAGCGACAGCTGAGTGACCACTTTGCCGGTGCTCAGGTGCAGCTGGATTTCTTCGCTGGTCAGGTCCTGACGCTTGCAACGCACGATGCCGCCGTCTTCGTGGGTATCACGCAGCTCGCACTCGTCCAGCACAAAGAAGTCGTCCGCAGCTTTCTGGGTGGTGACCCATTCAGTCATGGTGGCGGTTGGCGACATTTTTACGGTCAGTGGACGTACCGGCAGGGTGCCGATCACTTCGCGCAGAGTGGACAGCAGGTCTTCGGCACGTTTCGGGCTGGCCGAGTTGACCAGGATCAGGCCTTGTTTCGGCGCGATGGCGGCGAACGTCGACGAGCGACGAATAAAGGCGCGAGGCAGGAACGCCTGGATGATTTCATCCTTGATCTGGTCGCGTTCCTTCTTGTAGACCTTGCGCATTTGCTCGGCTTCGATCTCGTCGACCTTTTCCTTCACAGCGTCACGCACGACACTGCCCGGCAGGATGCGTTCTTCTTTACGCGCCGAGACCAGCAGGAAGTCGCCGCTGACGTGGACCAGCGGTGCATCTTCGCCTTTGCCGAATGGCGCGACGAAACCGTAGGTGGTCAACTCCTGGCTTGCACATGGACGCGCCAGTTTGGTGGCCAGTGCAGTTTCCAACGCCTCGGCATCAACAGGCAGATCTTGGGTCAGGCGATAGATAAGCAGGTTTTTGAACCACATGGGGTAAGTCTCTCCTTATATACAAAGGGGGGCATTATTCTCTTAGCGGCGCCATAGGCCAACCCTTCGCTAAGCCTTTGGAAGGCCTGAGAAAATTATTTAAAAAAGTGCTTGCCAGAGGTGGGGTCGCTCCGTAGAATGCGCGCCACACCGAACGTGAAGGGTGATTAGCTCAGCTGGGAGAGCGTCTGCCTTACAAGCAGAATGTCGGCGGTTCGATCCCGTCATCACCCACC